>JBFFVI010000272.1:0-3063 GCA_041570895.1 Gammaproteobacteria bacterium | reverse complement strand
TCCATGATGTATTCTTCTTTCTCTGTCGTAGACTGTTTACTCTTCGCTCTCAGAGAGAGGGCTATCTGTATCCTTTCTTCAAGACTTTTGTTTAGTATGTCCTGCTTCCATGCTTCGCTCCTGGAGAGCTGGCGAAACTTCTGATATTCGACATCATCAGTGCATAGAGTGTCACCATGCATCAGTAAGGCGTCCTGGTGCTTGATCGTAATTCTGTGTACGTCATCAATCAGGGTGAAGTGACAGCGATCAGCAAGTTTGTTTCCTATCAAAAAGTCACGGTTGCCATGCATGAAAAATATTTTTGTTCCATGCTTTTCATCCAGTTCGGTTAATTTGTCGAATACCTGTTTCATTGCCGGTGCAGGGTCATCATCACCTAGCCAGTACTCGAGAAAATCACCGAGTATATACAGCACATCCGCTTGTGCAGCAATTTCATCCGCGAAGCGGATGAAAAGTTGGATCATCTGCGGCCGCTCAGGCGCGAGATGCAGGTCTGAAATGAAAACGATATCATCCATGGAAAGTAAAAAATTATTGCGTTACGATACGCTGGCTTTGTTTATAGTGACGGTTTCGACAGGTACGTCACCATGGCCGCTGTCATTACCGGTTTTCACTGCTGCGATTGCATCAACGGTATCCATGCCATCAATCACTTTACCAAAAACACAGTATCCCCAGCCTGAATCTGTCGGTGCTGTGTGATTTAAAAAAGCATTGTCATTGTGATTGATAAAGAACTGAGCAGTGGCAGAATGCGGATCATTTGTTCTTGCCATAGCGATGGTACCGCGATCATTTGATAGACCATTGTCAGCTTCATTTTTGATAGGGTCTTCTGTACGTTTTTGAACCATGCCAGGCATGAAACCGCCACCCTGTATCATGAAGTTAGGAATGACACGGTGAAAGATCGTGCCATCAAAAAAACCATCATTAACATATGCTAAAAAATTCTTTACTGTTTCTGGGGCTTTTTCTTCGTTAAGTTCGATAACGATATTACCTAGTGTGGTTTCTAAAGTAACTGTAGACATAGTTATTTCCTGGTTAGATATTAGTTTATTGGTGTCCCGAGAGGGAGTCGAACCCCCGGCCTGCCCCTTAGGAGGGGGCCGCTCTATCCAGCTGAGCTATCGAGACATAGTCTGGAATAAAACGCGAATTATAACAGTATTAGAAATAAATTCGACCGTGCATCTGCCGGTTTTTCAGCGTGAAGATGAGCGCCTGTCCTTTTTTTTCAGGAGATGGGTAAACTTTTTCCAGATATAGGATTGTGGCTCGCTTTTAGAGGTCATAACGTAATTTAAAAGGCTTAGATCAGATAATGTCGGTGCCATAGCGAATTTTACCTTGCGCAGGCCGCAGAACATGATCTGGTCAAAGGCCCTTAGTTCTGTATCATCATCGGGTAGCAGGATAGATTCATCTCCGCGTTTTAATAGTAGTGTCACGCAATCAAGTTGTTTGCCGAGTATGACAGGGTTCCTTGTGATGTGTTTGATCTGAATACTTCGACCAAGACCAAATGCCTGTGCAACAGCAGGGGCGTTCTCTTTGGTTAAGTTGACTGTCCAGATATAGGGACGGTTGTCACCGATGACCGCGCTCAATCTGCTTATGGTTATGTTTGCCCATTCCTCGTCCTGGCTTAATGCCTTATGCATAAAGTCGATTAATAATGGTGCGATCAGGATGGAGCGTATATCTCTGGCAATGATCTCACTGGGTTGCATAACCAGATGTGCGACCGTTGAAAGCTCATCATTATCCTTTTGAATATCTTTCTGATAATGATCATTAACTTTATTATAAAGTAATTCATGTTTAAACGAATTTTCCCGGCCAACAACAAAAACCTTTTTGTTCAGTTGACGCGCCGTCATGATGATAGAAAGATTATTTGAGTCGTTATCAGTGCCTGCAATAACGCCAGCGGCGGTATCGATACCGGCTTGAGTTAAGGTTTCTGCATCGGTGCCAGTACCAATGATGAAATCATCATTACTTTGTTCGTTATCGGGAAATTCCTTCTTACATTTTTTTTGCGGATCGATAACCACTGTGCGGATATTTCTTTTGCGTAATTCCCTATGTAAGCGTTTTCCGAAACGACCGTAGCCAGAAAGGATCCAGTGTCCGGGCTCTATATTTAGTGGCGTGCTTAAGGAAGTATTCGGTGCGCCAGTTAACCAGTCATAGATCAGATGCATGGATGGTGAGTGTAGACTCATGCTGAATACTTCGGCAAAACTTTCAAACGGGTTGATGATGTTATCTGTACCGAAAGAGAGCATATTATCCTCATGTTCCTTATCATCCGATCGACAGATAACCATCACATCGGGATGCAATAATTTACTGCTTATGGCAATAATCAGATTGGTTTCGTCGGAAGATGTTACGGCAATCACGCCTCGACATTTATCCTGTTGTACGCCGGCATATTCGAGTATTTCAGGCTTGGATGCATCGTCAGTCAAGTAAGGGACCTGTATCAGCTTGTCACGAATGCTGATCTCGTTGATATCCTCACTCTGTTCGATGACAACGGCGCCAAAATGCTCATCGAGTAGTGCATCAACAACGGCTTTGCCGGTCTCACCATAACCACAAACGACATAATAGGGGCGGTTGACATTTTTAACGTCACGTTTGAATCTCGATTTATTTCGCTCATTCTGAAAGGCTTTGTCCTGATACAGACTGATGACTGTCCCCAGGGTATAGAACCAGGAGATAACGGTCATGTAGATAATAAAAACTGTCCACAGGCGTTGTGCTTCAGTCAATGGATAGGGAATCTCACCAAAGCCGATAGTGGTTGCGGTGTAACTGACGAAATAAAAAGCATGGAATATGCTCATATGCCAGGGATTGCCGTTTTCATCGATACCGGGTATTAAAATCATACCCAGTATGGCAATACTGTAAACGACGACGATTAAAATCAATGGCGCTTTGATGCGCCTTAAAAATAATGCCGTGACTTCATTCATGGTGTGGTTTCACGTTTTGAATGTCTTGCTGTAGCAGAGATAAGTTATCTGCTTA
>JBFFVI010000271.1:0-3074 GCA_041570895.1 Gammaproteobacteria bacterium | reverse complement strand
GTCTTCCAGAGGCGCACCCGCCTCGATAGCCTCTTTTACTTTACGATTAAAACCGGTTATGTTTCTCACGCCCAGGCCAGACATCAGTTCATAACGACGTTCCATTTCGCCAACACACCAACGCAGAGCATTGGCTGCTTCTTTCATGTCGGTAACTACTGGCGTTAATAGATGTGCGATACCCTCATAAACGTTCAACTCGAGCATTTTCGGGTCGATTAAGATCAGACGGACTTCGTCGGGCTTGGCCTTGTATAACAGACTCATCAACAGGGCATTGACACAGACTGACTTACCAGAACCGGTGGTACCGGCAACCAGTAGATGTGGCATCTTGCTTAAATCTGCCACCACAGGATGACCCGCGATATCTTTACCTAAACCCAGTGTCAGTGGCGAAGCAGATTTATCGTACTGCTTGGACATAAGGATTTCGCTTAATGAAACGATCTCACGATGTTCATTAGGGATTTCCAGACCAACACAGGTTTTACCGGGGATAACTTCGACCACCAGGATACTGGGCACCGATAACGAACGCGCCAGATCTTTCGATAGTGCCGTAATCTTGCTGGCCTTTACCCCGGGCGCAGGCTCCATTTCAAAACGGGTAATCACCGGTCCAGGATGCACGGCGACAACCTCGACTTCGACACCAAAATCAGCCAGTTTGATTTCCACCAACCTCGACAGGGCTTCCAGTGCTTCGTTGGAAAACCCTTTTTCCTGCGGCTTGGGCGCGTCTAATAGTCTCAGAGCCGGCAGCTCAGAATCACTGGGTGCTTCAAATAACTGAATCTGTTTCTCTCTGTCCATGCGTTCAGAGATTTCAACTTTTTTAACCACCGGCTCGATACGTACATCCGAGCTGCCTTTGGCTTCACGTACTGCCTGTTTTTTCTTACTCGCGGCGACCACTTCCTGACGTTGCTGTTTGGCCTCTTCTCCCGCTTTTTTAACCTGTCTGCCTTCGATAAAAGCCAGCACCTTCTCCTGCATCAAGTGATAACTAAACAGCACGACAGAACCGATAGTATCGATAACCCGGAACCAGGAAATTCCGCTGAACAGGGTAATACCAGCCAGAAAAACCGCCAGTAATATCAAGGTTGAACCGAGTAGTCCCAATGAGCTGGCCATAATATCGCTCAACCACAGACCGAGAATTCCGCCGCCATCCAGTGGCAACAGGCCATCCTCGATGGAAAAATGCATACTGGTTAAAGCGCAACCCATCGCCACGGTGACGAAAAAACCAGCCCAGCGAATACCCATTTCATGATAATCGATGTCTTTATCGACTTCGATATGATTGCTGCGCAGCACCAGCCAGCCACTGTAGGCGATGATGACAGGAAAAAGAAACGACAGGTAGCCAAACAGGTTATAGAGAACATCGGAAAACCAGGCCCCGACAACACCGGCCGCGTTATGGATGGCTTCACGTGATCCCGTGTAAGACCAGCCAGGATCTGCAGTATTATAAGTAACTAATGCAGTGAACAAGAATAAAGCCAGTGCCATTAACACCAGCATGGCTCCCTCTCGCAGACCGCGTTGCAGTTGTGTCGCGATTACAGCACTTTTTTCCGAGTTTGTTGTTGTTTTTGTACGGCGTGCTTGTGCCAATCAAATAGCCCCAGCTTTTTTACAGCATAATTTCTAAAATAGTGAGTGATTATAACCTCCCTCAAGCAAAAATAGCAGGGGTAATCACATCGAATCACAAGCTTTAACGCGTTTATTCGCGTTCCAGTTCCTGCTGTAAAACCTCATCGACCACATCACCACGATGAATAGCCGCTGCAGCATGCAGCGCCAGCGCCTGCGTAGAATCACTTTTTGCCAGTTGTTCATAATCTGTACCCGCCAGAGTCATCACATAAGGCAGGATAGCCGATGATAACGATTGAGATGCGGTGCGTGCTACCGCAGCAGGCATGTTAGGTACCGCAGAATGAATAACACCATTATCGACGTAACACAGCTCTTCGCTAGTGGTACTGCGAATACCTTCAACGCAGCCGCCCTGATCGATAGCAATATCAACGATGACACTGCCCGGATTCATCTGTTTTACCACAGACTGTTTAAGCACCACCGGCGCTCGCCGTCCAGCGAGTAACACTGCACCGACGACCAGATCTGCCGGCAGACATAATTTTTCAACTATCTCCGGGCTGGACAGATGTGTCTCGATCTTCGGATACCGCTGTTTTAGTGATTTCAGCTTATCTGCATTAAGATCAAGCACGTCGACATGCGCGCCGATCCTGGCCAGAACACCTGCTGCATTTCTGCCCGCCACCCCTGCCCCAATGATCACGACATTACCGGCATCAGCGCCATCGACACCACCTAGTAAAACACCTCTGCCTCCGCGATTGGTAAATAACAGGCTGGCACCGCGTATGGCGGCAATTCGACCGGCCACCTGACTCATCGGCGCTAATAATGGCAACGAGCCTTCATCATCGGCGACTGATTCGAAAGGAATCGCCGTCAGGCCAATATCGCATAAGGTATGAATCAGGGCGAGATCAGCCGCCAGATGCAGGTAACTGAACAAGATATGCTGATCCGTTAGATAACCAATATCCTGTGCCAGTGGCTGTTTTACCTTCACGATCAATCGTGCTGACGCATACAGCTGCTTCGCTGTAGCAACGAGTTCAACACCGACATGCGCATAATCCTGATCACTATAGCCGCTTTTTATTCCGGCATCGCGCTCGAGATAAACGCTATACCCCGCGGTTATGAGGATTTCACAAGCCTGTGGCGTCAGTGCCACACGCCCTTCGCCGGTCATTATTTCCTGAGGAATGCCAATTTTCATCATTCTGCTGTTCTCTTTCTATCGCCTGATTTTTACTGATCAGGCAACATTAATACTAAACGGACTATTGCCATCACTACGTTCTAGTTGCCTAAAATATAAACAAAACTTTTAGCTAGAACAAATGTCATTAAGATTTGCTAATATAGCATCTTTATTTACCCACATAACAATCGTTTTTTAGCTGGAGAAAAACATGAGTGAATCGCGCCACGCACGTCTATTAATTCTTGGT
>JBFFVI010000270.1:0-3082 GCA_041570895.1 Gammaproteobacteria bacterium | reverse complement strand
GAAAACATCGTTAAACTGGCGATAGAAGGCGGCTGCAATGCCGTTGCGTCAACACTCGGCGTGCTCAACTCGATAGCACGCGACTACGCCCACAAGATCCCGTTCATCGTCAAGATCAATCATAATGAATTACTCAGCTACCCCAACATCTATGATCAGACATTATTTGCCAGTGTCGATCAGGCATTCGATATGGGCGCGGCTGCAGTCGGTGCCACGGTCTATTTTGGCTCAGCAGAATCACGTCGCCAGATAGAAGAAGTATCAGAGGCCTTTGAACATGCCCATGAACTGGGTATGGTGACCGTGCTGTGGGCTTACCTGCGCAACCCTGCTTTTAAAAAAGATGGGGTCGATTATCATGTCTCTGCCGACCTGACCGGCCAGGCCAATCATCTTGCCGCAACCATCGATGCCGATATCATCAAACAGAAACAGGCACAGAATAATGGCGGTTATAACGCCATCGGTTTTGGTAAAACCCATCCCGATGTCTATGCCAGACTGAGCAGCGACCACCCCATCGACCTGGTGCGATACCAGGTGGCTAATTGTTACATGGGACGGGTCGGCATGATCAATTCAGGTGGCGCATCAGGCGCCGATGATCTGCATCAGGCGGTGCGAACCGCAGTGATCAATAAACGAGCCGGCGGCATGGGTTTGATTTCCGGGCGCAAAGCCTTCCAGAAACCGATGACTGAAGGCATAGAACTGCTCAACGCCATTCAGGATGTTTACCTGTCTGACGACATCACCATCGCCTAGCACGACACCCTCTCCCCCAGGGTAAGGGCGTTAATGATGCCATGGTAATCTTGCCCTACTCGCCAGAGAGTGTACCGGTCAGATTTATTGAGACCTCCATGTTCACTCCGTGAATGGCGTAACCCTTGTCAGCGATCTGCTGATGAATATCTTCCTGGTTGAGACCGACCCTCGGTTTGCTCAGATCCAGTTCAAGCGAAGCTTTGAATGCAGTAAAGCCGGATACATCCAGCGCTTCGCCTTCAGCAAAAGCCAGTGCTGAAATATCAGTTCCTTCCGGCACAGAAAGGTAACGTTCATCATCCTCTGTACTTTTATATATGTCGATATTCATAAAACCTCCATGATTATTCCTGTTCAAGAAAAACGCTGCAATAGCGCCTCATAAGTAAGCACTTCGCCGATATCAGCGTTGCTCATATCGATAAAACGATGCAGATTAGAATCCGATTGACCGATTCGTGGCCAGTCTGGCGGCGGTGCAATCCAGTCTTCACCGACTTTCATATGGCTTCGGTCAGAAGAAAACGATGCCACGTATTCACTCGCAGGTAGAAGCCTGAACAATGGCGTTTCTGCCGGAGCGAGTAAGCGATCATCTAAAAATGAACGGCTCAGGTAAGTATCGAGCGCAACACCAAACGGCAACGTCGTGTCAAAATCCAGTATCTGATGTTCTTCAGATCGAAGCAGCAGAATAACATGATAATCCCACAGAACCGGTATCGCAGGATCAGTCATCAGCCGCTGGTTTAGCATGGGAAAAGCATCCCCTGCGCTGGCAACAAATATTATATAACTGTCCTTAAATGCTTCATGCTGACAGAGATGCCAGATGTTTTCTTCGCAAAAGAACGGCTGATAGAGAAAGTCTTCTCGTTTTAAAACACTGGGTGACATCTCTCTGCCCGTCATGAGTTTAACCGTGTTCTCGATCACTGTTCCTGACGTGATCCTACCTCCTACGTCCATGTAGTCGTGTCAGTAATTATTCCGGCCTTTCAGAATACGCCTTGTCGAATATACTTTCCAGGCGGGCATCTGTGCCTCGAAGCTGATCGATCACTTTCTTCGCCCAGTCGAAGTATTCCTGACGGCGCTGTAACGACCAGTGCGGCGGAGGATTCGTTGACACATCCCGCAGATTACTGATCTTGTCAGCTAACTTAACCAGTTTTGCCTGTTCGCTGATCTCGGCAGCGTGATCGATCTGCGCCTGTTTACGCTCATGTTTTGCCAGCGCCTGATCGTCGGTCACTTCCATGACGATATTTTTTATCTCGACGCCAAACTCAGTTTCCAGCTCTTCAGGTTCGGTTTCTGTATCCTCGACCGTGTCGTGTAACAGGGCACCGCAGATAACCTGAACATCGGTCACATGAGCCTCATTACATAAGATATTAGCTAATGAGATCGGGTGGTTGATATAAGGCGATGCATCGATATCCTTGCGACGTTGATTCCTGTGTTTTATTGCAGAGAACTCCAACGCCTTCAGTAATAGTTTAAGGTCACTCTCGTCAATCGTCATTTACCGTACCTGTACTGTATATATCTCTTTAATTAATACCATATAACAAACGCTTAAAATAATCGAGCCTGATACACAGCCATGTGTCCACGACGGCAGATTTATTTAGCCCGGAAATAATATACAATGTCGTCTGCTTTTTGATTTAATCTTTCCAGCTCTGACATCATGCCGATACATAAATACCTCAATCACTACCCGCCCGCGATCATTACCCAGGTAGAATCTTTGATCGAAGAAAATCGGCTGGCGAGTTACCTGATTGAACGCTACCCTCTGCCGCACGATGTCGCCAACGACAGCGATCTGCGTGGCTATGTCATGGCTTTAAAAAACCAGCACATGAAAAAATCACCGCCGTTGAGTAAGATCATCTACGACCATAAACTGCATGTGGTACATAATGCACTCGGTCTGCACAGTTATGTCGCGCGTGTTCAGGGTGGTAAATTAAAAACCAGCAATGAACTGCGCGTCAGCGCAGTGTTCAAAAAAGCACCCGAAGCTTTTTTAAACATGATCGTGGTACATGAACTGGCGCACTTAAAAGAAAAACAGCACAACAAAGCATTCTACCGTTTATGCCTGAACATGCTGAGCAACTACCATCAGCTAGAACTTGATATGCGCCTGTATCTTATCCAACTGGAGCTGGGCAAAACGCTGTATGATTAGAAGCCTCTTTCAGCCTTCATGCAAACGAGAATGAGATGGCAGCAAATGATAAAACACTAAGCATCGTACTGGCGGGCGGCCGCGGCACCCGCCTGCAGCCACTGACCG
>JBFFVI010000269.1:0-3093 GCA_041570895.1 Gammaproteobacteria bacterium | reverse complement strand
GCTTGGCATCATCCTGGCCAACGATGTGTTTATTTAATTCCTGAACAATTTCGCGTGGCGTCATTTCAGACATATAACTAAACCTTCTATAAAATGTTGTTACTTGTTACTAAATGTTGTTAAAAACAGTTTACTGCGCCTCATATAAACTGTCTCTTTTAAATTTCTTCTATCGTGCGAGTTTGATTGGTATAAATACAGATATCTCCGGCTATCTCCAGACTCTTTTCTACGATGTCCTTAGCTGACAGCTCGGTGCTATCAAATAACGCTCTGGCTGCAGACTGTGCAAAAGGTCCGCCAGATCCGATAGCAATCAGGTCATCATATGCTTCGATGACGTCACCGGTACCGGAAACCAGTAAAGAAGCTTCTTTATCGACGACGATCAGCATGGCTTCAAGTTTGCGTAATACGCGATCTGTTCGCCAGTCTTTGGCCAGTTCGACAGCAGCCCGCTTTAGCTGGCCGCTATGGCGCTCGAGCATGGCTTCAAAACGCTCTAACAGGGTGAACGCATCGGCTGTGGCACCGGCGAAACCGACGATAACCTTGTCGCCATAAATTTTTCGTACTTTTGTGGCATTACCTTTCATTATGGTATTGCCTAAAGTCACCTGGCCATCACCGCCAACGACGACTTTACCGGCGCGACGTACAGTAAGGATGGTTGTACCGTGAAATGCTTCCACTTTTAACTCCGAATATGACGTATTTGCTACAGGATTATATTGCCTGGACTAAGGGGTGAATTTTACACTATGGAGAGAGCTGCTCATACCATGTGTCGTCTGTGGTTACTTTAAACCAGAATGGTTGATTTTAGTTTAATAAGACAGTCGAACTTCATCGATATAAATAATTCGTGGCTCAGGCAATGCTACAGTAAAAAGCCCAACACTTCGGACGCGACTCATATCCATGTTACGGCCTGAAGGACTGCCTTCCACTTCGTCAAGGTCTATTTCAAGCTGATTCCAGCCCGGTAACAAAAGGAATCTACGGTTATATCGGTCTTCATATTCCTGGTAACCTTCGGTATGTTGCTGATCATGAATCCTACAGCTCAGCTGTAATGGATTATTATCTGGATTATAAACACTGATTTTCAACGTGCGCGCTGATGACCAGTTACCATCAAAGTATCTGAGTGATGCTCCTGAATATTTATCCGTTGTCAGTGACAGCTTCAGTAACTTACCGGCTGAGATTGACGATAAGGACTCGACGGATAGCTTATCATCGCCGTGCCATCGGTCCACTTCGAACGGTGTTTCAAAACCAGAGAGCAGCGGGAACTGATAATGAGCAACTGCTTCGTCAACGACACTTTTCACTAGAGGCCATATCAGCACAAGCATGAGCACAATCACGGATATTTGCAGAGAAAGCCGTCGCTTGATCGACTCAATTTTCTTACCTAGCGGTCCAAAAACAAGCGCCAGCAGACTACCTGCCAGGTCCCTGATAATATCTCCCGTGTTTGGTGTTCGAGTCGTACCATATTGCATGAGCTCTATCGAAACGCCTACCAGTAACGTAATAATAAGTATGACAGCCCACTGCTGTATCAACGGCATTCGAGAGACAGGCCTCCATCGAGACAGTGAGACGGCAAACAGCGCAAAATAGATGATATGCCCCATATCCCAGAAACGCTTAAATGATCTGGAGGAGTAATCATCTGGTCCGCCGACAAATAAGAGAATGGAACCTATCAGAAGAAGTATGCCAATGAACCATGCACTATGATTTGTTATTCGCATCGAATTTAAGGTCATAGGCACATCATTAACAATTATTGAAATAATAAACTTTGACTGCAGGGCTGGAAACGCATGGATTAAATATTCATTGAAAATGTCTGGTTAGTGATCGTTACTGTTTTGAATGGAAGCAATAGCCAGGTTCATACGCGAGGCCTACTCGTTATCGTTTACAGTTAATAAAGTTACTCGGTATACCCTTATACCTTGCCCTTATCAGTAGGCCTCATTCAAATCGCGTCTTATGATGTGTTTACCTTTATGGCTGTGGTCGCTCAAAAGTCCATTGCTTATCATCTGACAAATTCTTATTAAACTTATAACCGCCCAGTTTGAATTTTTTGATGTCTTCTGGTTTTTCAATTCGATTACGAATAATATAATCGGCCATCATGCCGCGAGCACGTTTAGCAAAGATAGCGACCACTCGTGTTTTACCATCCTTGGTCTCTTTAAAGTTTATATTCAATAAACGTCCTGCTAATAATTTTGGCTTGACTGATTTAAAATATTCGTTCGATGCCAGATTAATCAGTACGGCCTCTTTCTGTTTTTTAAGTTCTTTATTTATACTTTTAGTTATGCGGTCATCCCAGAACTGATAGAGGTTATCCCCACGCTCGTTTTTTAATTTGGTCTTCATCTCCAGTCGATACGGCTGAATCAGATCTAGTGGTCTTAAACAGCCGTATAACCCTGACAATATTCTCAGGTGATCTTGTGCATAGGCATAATCGTCTTCGGTAAAATCTTTAAGCTCCAGCCCGCTATAAACATCGCCTTTAAATGCAAAAATTGCCTGCTTGGCATTTTTGGTGGTAAAGGGCGTACTAAATGATTTGAATCTATCTACATTTAATTTTGCGATATTCTCACTGACTGCCATCATCTCCTGTATCTGCTTACTGTTTACTTTCTTTAATTCTTTTATTAGTAATGCTGAATCATTCAGATCGGCGGGCTTGCTGTGTTTTTTTGATAGCGGAGCCTCGATAAAATCCTGGCCTTTTGATGGCGATAGTGTAATTAGCATCTGTTTCTCAGTTTATAGTCCGGGTTATTGATTACCAGTTATAGATCGTCATTATAATACACGCGCCACAGGACAAAAACCGCGCGATAATTACGACTATTATATTTTTTATATTATTTTTTTCTTGCCCGCGGATGCGCGCTGTCATAGACACCGGCAAGGTGCTGGAAGTCCAGATGGGTATATATCTGCGTAGTACTCAGATTTGCGTGGCCGAGAAGCTCTTGCACTGCCCGCAGATCTTTAGAAGATTCGAGTATATGTGAAGCAAATGAATGGCGTAACATATGCGGG
>JBFFVI010000268.1:0-3107 GCA_041570895.1 Gammaproteobacteria bacterium | reverse complement strand
GGTATTAGCGGAAGCGATAGATAATACGCATGAACCAAAAGTTGGTTTATTGAATATTGGTTCGGAAGACAGTAAAGGCAATGCGCAGGTAAAGGCAGCCAATAAATTGTTGAAGGATGGCTCATTCAATTACATTGGTTATGTCGAAGGCGATGATATCTATACTGACAAGGTCGATGTTGTTGTCTGTGACGGTTTTGTTGGCAATGTTTCACTTAAAACCATGGAAGGTGTCGCAAAAATGATATCGACCATGATGCGTGAAGAGTTCAAAAGCTCGCTACTTTCAATGTTGGCCGGTTTGATTGCCATGCCTGTGCTTAATCGATTTAAGAAACGTGTTGATCCGCGTATGTACAATGGTGCTTCCATGCTGGGCCTGGATGGTATCGTGATCAAGAGCCACGGTAGTGCTGATAAGCTAAGTTATGCCAATGCGATAGAAATAGCCATACTGGAAGTTGAAAAATCTGTGCCCGAGCACATACGTGAATGTATGGAACCTGAATTAGAGAAAACCATGTTGGAGAATGAGCAAATGGAGGCAAAAGCGTGAGTTACGCAAGAATAGCAGGCACCGGTAGTTATCTGCCTGAAAAAACGCTGACCAATGCTGAGCTAGAAAAAATGGTTGACACTACCGATGAGTGGATTCGCTCGCGCACTGGCATTGAGGAGCGTCATATTGCTGCGGATGGTGAATATACCGTCGACCTTGCAGAAAAGGCTGCCTTGAAAGCGATGGAGGCGGCTGGTAAGACCAAAGATGATATCGATCTGATAATTGTCGGTACCACCACAGCTGACCGCGTATTTCCGAGTACGGCCTGTCTATTACAACAGAGATTAGATATACATGGCTGTGCAGCTTTTGATGTACAGGCAGTGTGTACCGGCTTTGTTTACGCGCTAGGAATTGCAGATAAGTTCTTCAAAGCCGGTTCAGCAAAATGTGCACTAGTGATAGGTGCCGAAACATTGTCCCGTGTAGTCGACTGGAGCGATCGTAATACCTGTGTGTTATTCGGTGATGGTGCCGGCGCGGTCGTTCTCGAGCAGAGTGATGAGCCGGGTATCCTGTCTACCCACCTGCACGCTGATGGTGAATATGAAAGTCTGTTAACCGTAGATTATGGTGTGTCGACAGGAGCGGACCAGATCATCAAGGGTGCAGGCGGTATCCAGATGAAAGGTAACGAAGTATTTAAGATGGCGGTGAATACTTTAGGGCGTATCGTTGATGAAACGCTGGCTTTTAATAATATGGAAAAAACCGATGTTGACTGGCTGGTTCCTCACCAGGCAAATATTCGCATCATTAACGCCACAGCAAAGAAACTGAAAATGTCGACTGACCATGTGGTTATTACCGTCAATAAACACGGTAACACCTCAGCAGCATCAGTACCACTGGCATTAGATACCGCGGTTCGTGATGGCAGAATTAAACGTGGTGAAACTCTGTTACTCGAAGCTTTTGGTGGTGGTTTTACCTGGGGCTCTGCGTTAATAAAATACTAACTTAATCATCCTGTCATGGCAATTCTAAGCGGTATCCCAGTGCTTAATTGTCGTGCCATCGAAGTTACGCTGGATTTTTATCAGCAGTTACTGCAATTTGTTATTGTCAACAAACGTGAATCAAATAAAGAATTAAAGTGGGTGCACCTCATGCACGGTGACACTACTCTGATGTTGCAGGCTATCGAGCAACAGTCAGGAGAAACCATACCTTTCCAGCAATCCAGTCTTTCGTTGTATTTTTTTATTAATAATATAAAAGAGTTACACCATTTTATTAAAGCTAAAAACCACAAAGTGTCCGAGATAATAACAACAGATTATCAGATGCTGGAATTCAGTGTGAGCGATCCAGAGGGTAACATTATTACTCTGGGGCAAGCCATAGATAAGCAACAGAGCTAATGTTAAAAAAGTAATCGGTGATTTAACTGGCACAGGTTAAAGATAAATAATATCTAAAAGCTTAAAACATAAAATTTATAACTATAATGAAGTGACGACATTAGAGGATAAGATATGAAAACCAATCGATTATTACCTGCAACATTGACTGCTGTATTTTTAACTTCAGCATTAGCGCTAGGTGGTTGCACAATCACTGATGTGACCTCGAGTACCAGCGGAACACTTGATACCGTAACGCCAGATGTGACCCTAAACCGTTTCGTGGATGTGCGACTGGCATCTATCCAAAAAGAAGCTGCGCAGGGTGAAGGCGAAAACCTTGATGCATTAGCAGAGCTCATGGGTAAACAGGATAAACAGGCGTTTTCGATCTGGATGCATACCAACTATGATGAGTTGTTTTCTGATCTGGAAAAACCGAGACAGCTTATTTCTCGTATAGAGGCGGGTAGCAGTAAATCACTATAAGTTAACTATATAAACAGCAGTAAAAAAGCGCTGATAACTCAGCGCTTTTTTTTGTATATTTTTTACGATTTACATTAATTTAATTTAATATTCTAATTTGCTGATTCATATAAGTTTTTATTGTTTTTTTTATTAATGCTGATATACAATTAGCGCTCTATTTAAATGAAAGTAGGGAGCTGTAATGGCTGATCGTGAAACTGGTACTGTAAAATGGTTTAATAATTCTAAAGGATTTGGATTTATTGAAAGACAAGATGGTGAAGATGTGTTTGTGCACTTCAATCAAATACGTGGCGATGGTTACAAGTCTTTGGCTGATGGTCAAAGTGTCGAGTTTACCGTTGTGAAGAGTGATAAAGGTTTTCAAGCGGAAGACGTCGCAGCCTGTTGATCTTTTTTATAACATAGTTGCTGTTTACAGCATTACTGAGTTATAAACATTTTCACATCAGCTTAACTGACTTAGCAGTCAGTTAAGCTAAGTTTGTATCACTTAAGGTTATCTTTTGTGTTGAGTTACTGCGTGTTTTTAAAAAACATAAAAGCATCACTGAAAAATATTTTTTCTAAATAGTTTGAGCTCTGTCTATCATTTCATCGACATGTGCTAGAGACTGTTCGGTAATTTCAACGCCACTTAACATTCGCGCTATTTCCTGGCGACGTTGTTCTTCGTCCAGTACAACCACCTGACTGCTCGTTCGTTT
>JBFFVI010000267.1:0-3124 GCA_041570895.1 Gammaproteobacteria bacterium | reverse complement strand
TTTTATCTCTGCAAGGCAGTCGATAAAGTGATTGACGGTAGAGCCGGTGCCGACGCCAACGATCTCATCAACGATCACATATTCCAAAGCGGCTTCAGCGGCTTTTCTTTTCATTTCATCCTGGGTCATTTTTTTACTCCCGTGGGTATCTGTAAATTTTTCTGGCACGAATGATACAGCGAAATGAAAGTAGATAATAGTGAGCTGTGTGGTGTCAGCTTGACTGTCATGGCAAAAGTTTAAGGCATATATATTGCTGCTATTCGTTATTCACTATTCCCTATTTTCCGCTTTACCGTTATTCTTCGCTTATGACAAAGAAATATATAGAAAAAATTCTCACCGCCCGGGTTTATGATGTTGCTGTAGAGTCACCACTGGATCCAGCTATCACATTGAGTAAGCGGCAGAACAATCAGGTGCTGCTTAAGCGTGAAGATCTGCAAAGCGTTTTTTCATTTAAATTACGTGGTGCGTATAACTGTATCTATCAGCTGACAAAAGTTAAAGATGTTAAAGGCGTGGTTGCCGCATCGGCAGGAAATCATGCTCAGGGTGTCGCCCTGGCAGCTAAAAAGCTGGGTCTGGATGCGCTTATCGTGATGCCAAAAACCACCCCGGGCATCAAAGTCGAGGCGGTAAAATCGTATGGCGCAAAAGCCATTTTAGTCGGTGATAATTATGATGAGGCCTGTGAGTACGCCACTGAATATGCGCGCCAGCAGAAACTGGACTTCATTCATCCATATGATGATGTTGATGTTATCGCCGGCCAGGGGACGGTAGGTCTGGAGATCGTTCGCCAGCATGCGGATTTTATCGATGTGATTTTTATTCCTGTGGGTGGCGGTGGTCTGATTGCCGGCGTCGGCTCTATCGTTAAATATCTGAGTCCGAAAACAAAGATCATCGGTGTCGAGCCGGCAGATGCTGCCTGTATGGCAGCGGCGTTTGCTAAACAACGTCGCGTAGTGCTTGACCATGTGGGCATTTTTGCTGACGGTGTTGCGGTAAAGCAGGTAGGCAAAGAAACTTTTCGTGTTGCTAAGCAATGTGTCGATGAGATATTGACGGTAACCACAGATGAGATATGCGCTGCTATTAAAGATATTTTTGATGATACCCGATCGATTGCTGAACCAGCTGGCGCACTGGCTGTTGCCGGTCTGAAAAAATATGTCAAACAGAAGAAAATCAGTGATAAGACCCTGATAGCGATCAACAGCGGTGCAAACATGAATTTTGATCGTTTGCGCCATGTTTCAGAGCGTGCAGAGATCGGTGAGCAACGTGAAGCGTTATATGCTGTGACTATTCCTGAGCGTCCTGGAAGTTTTAAAGCTTTTTGCCGGGCCATTGGTAAGCGCAGTATCACCGAGTTCAACTACCGTTATTCAGATGATAACGACGCGCAGGTGTTCGCCGGTGTGCAGTTGCGTGACGGGCTAAAGGAACGTCGCGCGCTGATAAAAAAGCTTAAGAGTAAAAAGTACCCGGTGCTTGATATGACCGATAACGAGATGGCCAAGATGCACGTGCGTCACCTGGTTGGCGGCCGGGCCGCACTAAAGAACGAAGTGTTGTACCGTTTTGAGTTTCCGGAACGCCCGGGCGCCTTGCTCGATTTTTTGACGCAAATTGGCACGCGCTGGAACATCAGTCTATTTCATTACCGAAATCACGGTGCCGCCTATGGGCGGGTACTGGTGGGTCTGCAGATACCTGGTGCTGAGCGTGATCAGCTGGGAGAGTATCTCGATACCCTGGCTTACCCTTACTGGGAAGAAACCGATAATCCGGCTTATCAGCTATTTCTATCGATGTAGCGGTAGATGTTTTGCCAGCAGTGCTGTTTTAAGCTTTATACGCTCGTGTTTCAGTGATGATGAAATCCAGCGGGATGTCCCAGCTTTGTGTTTCCAGCTGTGCGACTTTCTGAATCTCATGTGCGAGTCCGATGAGCACGGGTTTTCTCCAGTGGCGTCTGTGTTGCAGGTAGGCCAGTGTGCGGTCATAAAAGCCGCCGCCCATACCGACGCGGTTACCGGACTCGTCAAAGGCAACCAGAGGCAGAAATAGCAGGTTCAGCTGACCGGCGCTCTTCCATTGTGTCGGCGGGCATACCGGCTCAGCGATACCAAAACGATTGAGTCTAAATCGACTGTCTGGCTGATAAGGGGCAAAATAAAGACTGTTTTTCACTGGTGAGAGGACCGGTAGAAAGACATTTTTGCCTAAGAACCAGGCGTGCTCGATCATTTGAGATGGGTCTATCTCACCGTCGTTGGCAAGATAAAAAGCGACATTTTTGCTGTTGCGGTATATTTTTTCCTGATTGACGTTCTGGCATAAGGCCGTGGCGTGCTGCTGTTGTACCGCATCTGATAGGCTGCATCGTTGCGCCCGCTTTGACTGCCTGATCTCTGCACTGGACTGAGCTTGCATTGTTTTGTTGTCTGGCTTGGTCTCGTCAGGCATAAAGGCTTCGATGGTTTGATATTTGAGCCTGGTAGCGGCTCAGATAGCGAATAAGATGACATCTCCGAAAATGCCGTAGCAATACTGATGACCTTGAACCGGTAAGTTCAGGGGGGAACCAGCGATGCTGCTTTAGGCTTCCCGTCGTAGCGGTAATGCACACGGCCTCAACAGTCCAGTTCCCTAAGTCAGTATTTAAGGCTCAAGGGATATTTCAGGTTGCTTACGTACATCCCAGAGATGTCAAAATTGGTGGAAGTGATAATACTTTAATGCTCGTACTATTATCCTTAGCTATCATTTTATGTAATGCTGGCTTTAAATCAATATAAATATCGAAAATAAAACAGCGGTTAGTCGATATAGTCTCTGTTGTCAGATCAGTTGAATGTCACGCATGGAGGCGGTGATACGTTCTGACAGTTCGTCAATACGTTGATTTAAATCGCTATGTTCGGTTGTTAACGACTGGCTGTGTAGAACCTCATGACTCATGTTCAGCGCTGCCATGATGGCAATACGCTCTGTACCGATCACCGAGCCCTGTTGTTTGATTTCCTGGAGTTTGCTGTTGAGCAGGTCAGCAGAGGCTATTAGATTGTCTCTTTCCTCCTGTGGACACGCTATACGGTATTCCTTGCCCATG
>JBFFVI010000266.1:0-3124 GCA_041570895.1 Gammaproteobacteria bacterium | reverse complement strand
TTCTTCAGGTGCGGCTCTATGCCGCGACGACTGGTCTCGACCTCGGGAAGTTCAGGCATAAAGGTATCGACTAACTATGCCTAAAGGTCTCGATCGACTTCATCAGTATCAACCTGACCACTGAGTCGGCGGCGTACATGTGACCAGGAAATGCCGATACTCAGGACACTGGCTAGCATGATGGAAATAATATAGGCGATGACGCGAAAACTATCAGTTGATAAACCGAAGACATCGATGATCAACCAGATGGCAAGACCGAAAAAGGCAGCTGCCAGGATGATGCCGATGGCACCAAGTGAACCCAGAGTGGCGCGGATTAAAATAATCCAGCAGATGAGGAGTACTACTCCTATGAATGCCTTGAGAACACTGAAAGCTGGAAGGTCTTCGTAGATCCAGTGAAAGTATGAATGTCCTTCTGGGTTGTAGGTGGCAAATACGACGACGATAGCAAAGATAAAACGAACGATAAATCTATCCCAGCCAAAACTTTTTTGTAATGTCATAGTATGTACTCAGCTATATTTAAGTTGCATATATTATACAAGTTGTAACAGAGGTGGCGATATATATCATTGAGCGCTAGTGGAATTTTCGATGTTATCAACAGGGCTGATCAGCAGCTCATAAGCTTCAATATCAAGATGGTATTCAAGACCGATGTCAGGACGGGCCAGTATTAACCAGGGATCAGTGTCGCTGATGATGTAGTTAACTGGCTGCGCCTGACCCTTTATATAGATAGATACTTCGCCGAGTTCATCACGCTGTAAATATTCATGTACGCCAAATGCCTGCTGGCTCTGCCAGTGTTCTATGGTTCTGACTATGTTGTCAGCGCTGATCGTAATATTACTCCGCCACAGGCCGTCGTCGTCTTTGTCTATGGTCTGGTTGATCAGCACAAGTTTCTCGATATTATCGTTAGCGGATAATAAATTGAGTGATACCAGTGCGCTAAAGTTGGCGCTGATCAACGGGTAATAAACATCCTCGATGGTGAAAACAGTTTGATTCAAGCGGATGTAACGTAAATTGGTCGCGGGATTGATGATGCCAAAATAGATCATGGTGTCATCGAGTTCGACGGTTGTTGCCGCATCTGCCAGGCCGACCTTATCGATATCTACCTCAGATAGCGGGTATTGATTATGGATCGGTGCATTGAGCAGTTTTAGTATAGAGCCGATGCGGAAATCATTTGCCGCTACAGAAACGGGCTGAGTGATCCACCAGTGACCGTCATCGTGTTTTATCAGGCTGGTGGAATTTTTATTATGATTAATCCTGATCGAGTTGACGTGATTCAGATCGATATCGGTTAACTGCAGTAATCGTGTGTCTTCCTCTTCACTATAATAGATGATAAAAGCCAGCGAGATGACGATAACGAAAAGTACCAGGTTAAGTATATTGAATTTAGTCATGCGAACTATGGTATCAGTTATTTTTGCGTTTATACCAGAGTCGAAAACCGATGATCAACAAGAACAGCGGTATGACCAGGAAGAAACCAAAAGCAATGATCATCAATTGCATGTCATTTAATTCAAGTTTCGTATCTGGCGAAGCCTGTACTTCTACCGATACGAAATCATCATCACCGATCAACCAGTTAAATATATTCAGCCCCAGGCTGAGATTGGCGCCGGCACCGATGTAGGTATCGGAGAGGAAGTCACTATCACCGATAACCACAGCACGTTGAGATTTTGGTCTGGCATTAGGAAATGCACTGGCCGGTGGGATATCGCGGTGTAGTGCTGCAGCGATAGTGATCGGTCCAGCGATATCACCGCTGCTGGAATCAAATATCATCTCTTCAGATATGCCACTCATCTCGGACCAGCTCTTACCGAACGAACTAAACAGAGCTTCCGCCTGCCAGTTATTGACGCTGCTCTCAGTAGTTAGCGGACTGATGCCGCGCGCTATCGGAAATAAGGTGTTGTAACGAATATTGTTGGTAATGATGTGCGGAAAATATTCGGTCACAGGAATAATGGCGGGGTGTGGTATGTTCAGCGTGTTTCTGAGGTCGGTGTTGTTATCGACGATAACGCCTGACTGCAACTGTAGACCGATCGCGCTGGCGATTTTTTCCAGACCGGCAAGTTCGCCCGGATCAGCTAACCATAACAGGTTGCCACCGTCACTGATAAAATTCTGCAGGTGTATAATTTCGCCCGCCAGGTAGTTGTTTACCGGTGCAGCGATAACCAGTAGTTTGGTATTGGCGGGTAAGTTATTTTCTAACAGGTTAACCGTCTGCAGGTTGAACCCTAGCTGCTTAAGCTTTTTATATAATTCTGAGTAGGCGCGTTTGTCGCTGCCGTGAAGATCACGTTCGCCATGACCGGTTAAAAAAACCACCTGTTGATTGTCACGTCTGTTCAATCGTAATAAAGCATTGCTGATCGCCTGTTCACTCAATGACTCTATATGTTCCATGCGATTGTTATAGTAGATGACAAAAGCAAAAGGTTTGTTCATCACGATACCGTCCTGTTGTGCCTGTTCGATATCGAGGTCAGGGTTAAGCAGGCGTAAATTAAAATCTGCTTTGACGTTTTGATAACGGCCGATAATTTCTTTGATCGCCTTCCTGGTTACATCATCTGTAGTGTAAGCATGTACGGTTACGCTTTTATCGAGCAGGTAAAGCAGGTCGAGGCTATTATCTGATAGCGAATGGCGTTTGTTTGCAGTCAGGTCAAATTGATAATTATAGTGATTGCTGATCCACGCCATCATGCCTATACCGCTAAGGAATAACAACAGGAAGATAATCTTCTGCATGGTGAGTTGTAAACGTGATTGACTGGATAATTTCATTGTTGTTTTAAAAACTTTTCACCGCAGAGGCGCGGAGGCGCAGAGAGTAACCTTTTATGTTTTGCGCCTGCGGCGCAATAATATAACAAAGTTTTTTACTCAGCGTCTCTGCGCCTCTGCGGTGAATGTTTTTCATGTTTAATTCAATCACGACTGCAAGCGTTGTGTATCAAGCTGTCTTATCGCCAGAACGATAAAGCCGAAGATGAATAATAAAAAGTAAGCGATATCACGGGTATTCAAGATGCCGCGTAACAGGGCGGTAAAATGTACATGTAGCGACAGG
>JBFFVI010000265.1:0-3127 GCA_041570895.1 Gammaproteobacteria bacterium | reverse complement strand
TGGTCGTGTGATGCGCCGGATTTTTCGATATCGGCTTTGATGACGTAACTGTTTTTGCTGACATACCGGGTGCCTGGCTCCAGTCCACCGAGTACTTCAGCACACTGCTTATCCTGGCGGCCCAGTTCGAGCATACGCACTTCATATTCTTCGCCAATTTGTGCATACACCACGGTGAAGTCTCTAAATGCCTGTAGGCCAGAACGATGCACTGCCAGAGCAACGGGGTGTTCGGCTACTTTGATTTGCGCTTTGACATAACTGCCAGGAATTAACTGTCCGTTTTTATTATCGACAACCATACGTGCTGTTACCGATTGATTGCTTTCTGCAGTGACGTTGATAGATGCAATCTCGCCTTGAATGGGTGGATTGCCGTCGGCCATTTCCAGGCTGACGACAGCGCCGGTTTGTACACGCTGTCTATCAGCCGGGAACAATGATAATTCCACCCATACAGTCGATGTATCGGTGATGGTAAATAATTTTCGGTCACCTGTTTGTTCGCCGGGGTTTGCCTGACGCTGTGTGATTACGCCACTAATTGGCGCTTTGATGGAATAAAGCTTAAGGCTTTCATTGCTCTCAACGCTCGCCAGTGTTTGTCCTTTGCGAACAGTGTCGCCAATAGATGCTGAGACAGATTTAATAACACCGGAAAAACGTGCGTTAATATTACTAACGCCCTCAGGGTTGGCAGTAATTTTTCCAAAAACACTGATAGTCTCCTGTAACACGACAGGGCCAGCAATACTGGTTTCTATTTCCAGAGCGTTGGCTACCGCAGTTTCAATTTTTGTGCGCCCCTCAAAGTTGTCATACTGCCATGAATGTTTAACACCGTTATGTGATGCATTGATGGTAACAACAAAAGAATGCGGCTCATATATGACGCTATCGCCACGCATCGCATCGCCATGCGGTTTGAATTTTATATCATCTGTTTTACCGCCTAGCCGAGTCAGGGTAATATTTAAATTTACTTCGTCAGGTTTTAGAGGGTTGCCGTTTTGACTTGCCCAGGCACGAAATTCTGGTGGTACACCGGTTTCAAAAATAGACAGTTCAAGTGTGAAGTCACCACTTTCTAACAATCGTCCTCCGTGAGGACCTTTGATAACTTCGACTTCATTTTTTTCACCATGCCCATCTATTTTCGATGTGTTTTGCTCGTTACCTGTGTTTCCGCAGGCAACAATCAGGGTGCTTAGAAGAATTGTTGCCAGTATTTTTATACCAGCGGCTTGTACAAATGTTTTCATAGTTGATCTCATTATTTGGTAGTAGGCTGTATCATGGACACACCGGTTAAACGTTCAATTTCGATGACTTTTAGGTGAGCAGCGATGCTGTCTTCAACTAATGCGCTGCGTGCATCAAGTAGATCAGCCTGGACACTGCGCCATTCAAAATAACTGTAACGTCCCAGGTCATAGGCTTTGTTCGTTTCCTTAAGTGCCTTTTCCAGTTGAGGAATGATATCGTTGCGGTAGGAATCCATACGATGCATGCTATGTTGTAATTCTTGATACAGTACATAGAGAGACGTCTCAAAGCGGACCCTGAGTTCATCTTCTTTCGCGCTTGACTGAGATAAGTTTTCTCGTGCTTCGGTTATACGACCGGTATTACGACTGCGCTCACCAAAGGGAATTGTGATGCCAGCAACTAGCGCCTGATCATTAAAGGTTTCGAAGTGACTTACGCCGAGATTGACGCGCCAGTTAGAACCGCTTTGTGATTCAGCGAGTTTTAACTCAGCTTGCTTCAGGCGTTTATCTGATAACAGTCGGGTAAATTCCGGGCTCTGCTCGAGCTGTGTTTTGAGAACCTCAAAAGACGTGATAACAGGTAAAGTAGATAAACTGCCTTCAACACGTGTAAACACAGGATCAACATCACCCCATTGTGCAGCTAACAGGTGAATAGCTGAACTCAGCTCATGTTCAACATCTTCATGTACTAGTTCTCTGCGCGCGGCTTCAGCACGCGCACGTGATAGTTCTGCGTCTGGTGTTTTACCAGCAGCCACTCGCTTCTTAACAGCGAATACTGTTTTTTTAGCAAGATCCATGGTTTTTTCTGCATTGATCAAACGGGATTGATTGGCCAGACAGATAAGGTATAGACGTGCCGTTTCAGACGCAGCATCAAGCCGTTTAAGATTGGATTCAGCAGTGAGTGATAAAGTGCCTGCGCGAGCCACATCCTTGTATCCCTGACGTGTTTCACCCTCTAATACCCAGCCAATGCTCAGGGTAGCTTTTGCATTATCCGTGCCTTCAAAAACACCCGTGCCAAGAGCATCTTCAAGAAAAAAGCTAACTTCTGGACTGGCTGACGTAGCGGCCTGCAATTCTCTGCCGCCCTGTGCTTTAAGTTGATAATCAAAGGTACGTAGTGATGGATTATGTTCAAATGTTTTGGCGATGGCATCACGTAAATTAATAGTACGAGGCTTTGTATTCGAATTTGATTCGGCAGCCATGACAGCATTCATGGAGGTGCTGAAACATAACCATAGACAGATTAAAAAAATACTTACAGATTTGGATAACATTTTGATGTTATCTCCTTTGTTGATTTAACAGTGTTAGCTTTAGTCGTTGATAATTGTTAGTAGAAAAGTCTGCTCGATGTCAGCATTAATGACCTGCTTCTAGCTACAAAATTAAACTGCTTAAGCGCTGTTGGTGTTAAAAGTTTTTATATGTTGTTGTAATGGATAAGTTATATAGCTTGCAAACCTCTATGACAGATTAATTGCAGTAGTGATATCGATTACAGCAGGGCGTTGCCCGGTGTTAGTGTACTGGTGGCGCGCGCAGAGGGGGGTGAAGTGAATAATAACAGGGCTTAATGGTGGGTGGTTTATAGCGCCACTGGCTACTAATACGTCGTAGCTGTGGTGTGAGCAAGAAAAGCCCGATAAAGAAAATCACTAGTGCTAACGGGTCTGACAGACTCGTCTTCTTCACTAAATAGTCCTGGCTGATATCAATCACAGCAGAGTGATGGTCATCCTGTGTCCCATGTTGATGTGTAGCTATATCATCATGATGTATTGATGCTGTATGAATATCAACAATATGTCCTGATGCGGATGAAGAGTGATTATCATGCTGGA
>JBFFVI010000264.1:0-3167 GCA_041570895.1 Gammaproteobacteria bacterium | reverse complement strand
TGCACACCATCGGCAAGCACACCTAAAACGCCTAGATAAAAAACCAGGTTACACAGCATCAATAAGAATAATTTTGAAACAATCCCTACCTGCTTATATTGTTTGACCTTCAGTACCGGCCGTAAACACACCAGCGTCAAGAAGAATAAAAAGGCGACATCGACGATGGCGATCACTTCTATCGCTATCATAAAACCGCTCAGCGGCAATACGCGTGCAGCCAGCCAGAGCAGAAATAAAACACCCAGCGCTTTGCCGCGAAGCACCTCCTCCCCGGTCCAGTTTTTGATCGCGGTGAGCAAGAAACCTGCTACCACTGCCGTGACATAACCGAACATCATCTCATGAGCATGCCATAAATTTGGCGCCAGGCCTGAAAAGGTAAACTCGACAGCAAACACATAACTCGCCATCCAGATCCCCATGGCAACGATGGAAAAAATTCCGGCTGACAGAAAGAACGGTCTGAAACCTAAACGCAATATCGCTGGACCAAAATCTTCGGGTTTTGAATCTACCACTTCACCGTCAATATTTAACATGAACAAAACTCTAAAAATGAATTAAACGATCTGTTTTACTGGCTATCCCCAGGTTAAACAGCGCCAGTAAGAACACTCTCTTATCTGCAATAAGGATGATACACATCAGCAGGCGATCAAAACCCTAACTTGCTATGGGTTATCGCCTTTATAGCAGGTTATTTCATCACTCTTTGACTTACATCATGGAGAGATAAGCCGAGACTGACGAACATGTCCATTTTACTGACTTTATGATTCTGTTATCGAATCAGTCCAATCTAACTTAAAGAGCTGCAATGAATAACAAACGCGATAAAAGTAACCCTTCCGACAGCGACGATTTTAACGTAAAAGTCGGTCTCGCCGAGATGCTCAAGGGCGGCGCCATCATGGACGTCACCAATGCCGAACAGGCAAAGATTGCAGAGGACGCTGGCGCCTGTGCGGTGATGGCACTGGAACGTATTCCCTCAGATATCCGACGTGACGGTGGTGTCGCTCGTATGTCTGACCCCGACATGATCCAGCAGATCAAGGACACCGTCTCCATTCCAGTGATGGCCAAATGCCGCATCGGCCATTTTGCTGAAGCACAGATAATACAGGCTCTGGAAGTTGATTTTATCGATGAGTCTGAAGTACTGACGCCTGCCGATGAAGCGAACCACATCTACAAACACGATTTTAAAGTGCCCTTTGTCTGTGGCGCCACCAATCTTGGTGAGGCACTGCGACGCATCGGTGAAGGCGCAGCCATGATACGTACTAAAGGTGAAGCCGGCAGCGGCAACATCGTCGAAGCCGTCCGCCATATGCGCACGATAACGAATGAGATGCAACGCCTGACCACGCTTGGCAGAGAACAGTTGATGAGCGTTGCCAAAGACATGGGCGCTCCGTATGACCTGGTCTGTTATGTTGCAGAGCATGGTGAGCTGCCGGTACCCAATTTTTCAGCCGGTGGCATTGCCACACCTGCAGATGCCTCACTGGTACGCCAGTTAGGTGCGCAGGCTGTGTTTGTCGGCTCCGGTATCTTTAAGTCAGACGACCCGGCAGCACGTGCCGTCGCCATCGTCAAGGCGACAACCCACTTTGACGACCCTGACGTGTTACTCGAAGTCAGCCGCGGTCTGCGGCCTGGCATGAAAGGCCTGGAGATGTCCGAGATTCCTGAAGATGAACGACTGGCGGCCAGAGGCTGGTAGGTTCTGTAAAGATTGAACATCGATAACACCGTTGGCGTCCTGGCTTTACAGGGAGCCTATCAAAAACATGTCCAAAGCCTGGCGAGGCTCGGGGTCGAATCACGCCTGATTCGCAAACCCGATGAACTGGAAGAATGCTCTGCGCTGATCTTGCCAGGCGGTGAATCGACCACCATCAGTTTACTGATACAGGAATACGATTTTTACCAGGCGATAAAATCGTTTGCAGAAAAGTATCCGGTCATGGGAGTGTGCGCTGGTTTAATCTTGATGGCAGAGGAAGTCGATGATGCGCGAGTAACACCTCTTGGATTAATTTCCTTCAAAGCCAGACGTAATTATTATGGTCGGCAGCTGCACAGTTTTTCTGCTGATGTAAAACTAAATTTTGACAACGAGGTTTTTCCAGCGCAGTTTATCCGTGCACCCGGCATCGAACAACTGTCGCCCGAAGTTGAAGTACTGGCAACACATAACGATGAAGTAGTAATGATAAGCAATGGTAAACATCTTGCTCTATCATTTCATCCTGAATTAACAGACGATACCCGGATACATAGATACTGGTTAAACAGCTTCAAAAAAATAACCTGAAACAGGCAGGATCACATGCAAACATCGACTAAAAAAGAAAATTCACACCCACTGTTCCCGGCAAAGCTTTCTTTACCATTAAAAATGCTGCCTGCTTTTATACATAACAAAATATTAGTCACCACGCTAAACCGGATGTTTAAAGATGAAATAAAACAGGGTGAACTGGATTTTCTACAAGGAAAGATAATCAATATATCCATCGAAGATGCCGGCATCGAATACAGCTTTACTTTAATCAACGATAGATTAGCCGCTGCTGATAAAAACGATTCTGCAGACCTTATCTTACAGGGAACGGTATATAACTATCTATTGCTGGCAAGTCGTCAGGAAGATACCGATACATTATTTTTTAGTCGGCGCTTACATATGCAGGGCGATACCGAGCTAGGCCTCTATGTGAAAAATTTTCTCGATGGCATGGACATGGATTCACACAAGGTCTCGGCTTACCTGGAATCTTTATTGAAGAGAAGCCTGCCAGTTTATGAGCGGCTGTTTGATAGATGAATATGTAGGCGACAACACTACTCCACTGAGAAATACATCCACACGGTCATAAATATTATAAAACGATAAACAATAACAGGCCGGTGACAAAATCACTCGGTGCTTTGTTGACTTTATTTTTCACATTCTTCATAAATTCATCTATCTGTTTAATTCTACAATGAAGAGACGATCTCTTTAGGACGAAACAGGCCTGTTAATTTCGCCTGCCCGGATTTTTTCAATGTGTCGAGCGAGTCAATAGAAAAGACTGCTGCTGCACAGGTCGTCATCAGTTTGCCACTGTCAGACAAAGGCGGTTGCGTACTGGCAAGATAACTCACCAGAT
>JBFFVI010000263.1:0-3170 GCA_041570895.1 Gammaproteobacteria bacterium | reverse complement strand
TATTAACTGAGTGGGTTAAAGGTAAAACGCTGGATGAAGCGAAAGCCATCAAAAATACTGATATCGCTGAAGAACTGGCGTTGCCACCGGTAAAAATCCATTGTTCCGTGCTGGCAGAAGATGCTATCAACGCAGCGATTGAAGATTACCAAAAGAAAAATCACTGATTATTCAGGTTCGTCAGAATGAAAAAAAGCCCGAATTTTCGGGCTTTTTTTATGGTATTAAAAACTCTAACCACAGAGACACAGAGCACAATGAGAAAGCCATGTGCAATTACCAGCGTAGAACAGACTAGAAATAAAATCCTCCGTGCTCTCTGCGCCTCTGTGGTTAGAGATTTTGCGTTTGTGACTGCCTGTTTAAGAAGCAAAAACAGCGCTTCTCGGGTATAATACGCGCCTTTATTATTTATTGAGGAATCCCTGTGCTTGAGTCATATCGCCAACATGTTGCTGAACGTGAAGCAGAAGGTTTACCACCATTAGCACTTGATGCACATCAGGTCGCTGAACTGGTTGAATTAATTAAAAATCCGCCTGCTGGCGAAGAAGAGTTTTTAATTGATCTGCTGGTGCACCGAGTACCACCAGGTGTTGATCAGGCTGCATATGTGAAAGCGGCATTCCTGGCTGATGTGGCAAAGGGCAAGGTACAATGTGATCTGCTAAATGCGGTTCATGCTACAGAGATTCTGGGTACCATGTTAGGTGGTTATAATATCCAGCCATTGATTGATCTGCTTGATATCGAAACCACAGCTGATGCGGCAGCAACCGCTTTATCACATACCTTGCTTATCTATGATGCCTTTCATGACATCGCCGATAAAGCCAAAAATAATGCAGCGGCCACTCGTGTCGTTCGTTCCTGGGCAGATGCTGAGTGGTTTACTTCCAAGCCAGAATTAGCCGAAGAAATTACCGTCACTGTTTATAAAGTGCCGGGCGAAACCAATACTGATGACCTTTCTCCAGCGACCGAAGCCTGGAGCCGTCCTGACATTCCTTTACATGCTAAATCCATGTTGGTTAGCAAGATGGATAATCCTCTGCAGACCATCGAAGAATTAAAACAAAAAGGTCACAACATTGCTTATGTCGGTGACGTAGTCGGTACCGGATCTTCACGTAAATCAGCGATCAATTCTGTGTTATGGCATATGGGCAATGATATTCCATATGTACCAAACAAACGCGAGGGCGGTGTTGTTTTAGGCAACAAGATTGCACCGATATTTTTTAATACGGCAGAAGATTCAGGTGCGTTACCGATCGAATGTGATGTCTCAGCGATGGAGACGGGTGACGTTATCCGCATCCGCCCATTCGATGGCGTAATCCTAAATGAAGCTGGCGACGAGATCTGCAAGTTTGATCTGAACCCTGCCACCATGGCAGATGAAGTTCGTGCCAACGGCCGTATCCCTTTGATCATAGGCCGTGGCTTGACTGATCGTGCGCGCAGCTTTTTGAATGAACCTGCTTCCGAGGTGTTCCTTAAACCACAGGAAGGAGAAAATACCGGTAAGGGTTATACGCTGGCACAAAAAGTTGTCGGCCGAGCCTGTGGTGTACAGGGTATCCGTCCCGGTACTTATTGTGAACCTAAAATGACCACTGTCGGTTCGCAGGATACCACCGGTGCGATGACACGTGATGAATTAAAAGAACTGGCCTGTCTGGGATTTTCTGCTGATCTGGTGATGCAGAGTTTCTGTCATACTGCTGCCTATCCAAAGCCGGTCGATATTACCTTGCAGCATGAGTTGCCTGATTTCATGCAGACCCGCGCGGGCGTATCTTTACGTCCCGGTGATGGCATCATTCATTCCTGGTTAAACCGTATGATCCTGCCTGATACCGTGGGTACCGGTGGTGACTCACATACACGTTTCCCGATGGGGATCAGCTTTCCTGCCGGTTCGGGTCTGGTCGCTTTCGCTGCGGCGTTAGGGGTTATGCCTCTGGATATGCCTGAGTCGGTACTGGTCCGTTTCAAAGGCGAGATGCAGCCAGGCATTACCTTGCGTGATCTGGTAAACGCCATTCCCTATGTGGCGATTCAAAAAGGTTTGTTGACGGTTGAGAAAAAGGGCAAGAAAAATGTTTTCAATGGCCGGGTGCTGGAGATCGAAGGTCTGCCAGATTTGAAAGTTGAGCAGGCATTTGAATTATCTGATGCTTCAGCAGAACGTTCAGCTAACGGCTGCACGGTACACCTGGCTAAAGAACCGATTATTGAATATATCAATTCCAACATCACTTTATTGAAATGGATGATATCAAACGGCTATGAAGATAAACGCACATTAGAGCGTCGTATCAATGCGATGCAAGACTGGCTGAAAAACCCAGAGTTGTTAGCGCCGGATGCCGATGCAGAATATGCGGAAATTATCGAGATTGATCTGGCTGAGATCAAGGAACCCATTTTGGCCTGTCCAAACGATCCTGATGACGTTAAGACCTTATCAGAAGTGGCTGGCGTCAAGGTCGATGAAGTCTTCATCGGATCCTGCATGACAAATATTGGTCATTACCGTGCAGCAGGAAATGTACTGCAGAAAGTAACCAGTTTGCCTACGCGTATGTGGATCGTGCCTCCAACAAAAATGGATGAACATCAGTTAATGGAAGAGGGCTTATACAATGTATTCGGTCGTGCCGGTGCACGAACAGAGCTTCCTGGCTGTTCACTCTGCATGGGGAATCAGGCACGTGTGGCGGATAATTCGACAGTGGTTTCTACCTCGACCCGTAACTTCCCCAACCGTTTAGGTAATGGTGCGGATGTGTATCTGGCATCGGCAGAACTAAGTGCAGTCGCGGCGATACTGGGGCGTATTCCTACCATGGAAGAGTATATGGAAGGGGTTAAGGATATCGAACCGATGTCGGCTGATATCTACCGTTACCTGAATTTCCACCTGTTGCCAGAATATCAAAAAGTTGCTGACGAAGTAAAAGTTAGTATCTCGTAAGTCGATATTGCAGCTAAGTAGCCAGCATGATTAAAACACTATTGTTTATTGCAGTCGGCGGAGCGTTTGGCGCGATCATGCGCTTCCTGTCGCAGGCAACAGTGTATGAGCTTGTCGGTAAAACATTTCCTTATGGCACATTGTTCGTCAATGTGACCGGCTCATTTTTGATGGGGCTGTTATCTAT
>JBFFVI010000262.1:0-3189 GCA_041570895.1 Gammaproteobacteria bacterium | reverse complement strand
CTACCAGAGGCATTTCAGAACATGGCAGAGCCCATGTTCGGTCAGGATGCGGTTGCATTTTACCTGTTGTCCGAAGTGGTTTCCAAAGAAGTAAAAGTGGTACAGAGCGGCCAGGGCGCAGATGAAGTGTTCGGCGGTTACTTCTGGTATCCGCGCATGCACCACTCTATTACGCCAGGTATCAAACGTTTCTCGGATGAGTATTTCGATCGTGACCATGAGGAATACCTGGAGACCGTAAACAGCCGTTTTCATACTGACGATGTTACTTCGCAGTTGATGCAGGACTTGCTTGATGAATTTGAGGCCGATGAGTATCTCGACAGAGTGCTGGCTGCGGATGTCACTACGCTGATCGTTGATGACCCGGTCAAGCGTGTCGATAACATGACCATGGCGTGGGGGCTGGAAGCGCGTGTGCCTTTCCTTGATACCCAGCTGGTCGAACTCGCCGCCTCGATGCCGCCTGAGATGAAACTGCCCAATGGCGGTAAACATGTGCTGAAAGAACTTTCGCGTGGTTTTTTACCCGATAGCGTGGTCAATCGCAGCAAAGCTTATTTTCCGATGCCGGCTTTAAAATATGTACGTGGTGAATTTCTTCAGTTTATGAAAGAGATATTGTTATCCGATAGCGCCAGACAACGGGGTTTATATAACCCGGCTTATGTGGAAAAGCTATTGAAAAACCCGGAAGATTATCTAACCAGATTACAGGGCAGTAAACTCTGGCATCTGGCAGCACTGGAACTTTGGTGGCAACAGAACATAGATAAATAATGGGGTGTGGGCGATGAAAACATTGATGATTTTAATCAACCTGTGCGGATTATTATTAGCAGGCTGTGCCGCAGAAGTCATACATAATGACCGGCCGGAATGGATAGATAGGCCGGAGCCCAATTTTGTAGGCCGATGTGCTGAGCATGAGAAAGATATCATTGCACAGGAGCAATGTGCCTATAAGAATGCGCTGTCTGAGGTCAATATTCACGGCATTATTGTCGATCGATGGCATGATGATAAGGCCGATATTATGTATGTGCTGATAAAGGAAAAGTGATTACCTTGAATTTTGACAGTTTAGCCCCATACTATATTTCACCCAGTGTTAGTTAGGGTTAATACTGAGAGACTCAAGGTATAATGACTCAATATTCATGTTTTATTTTATAGTAGGTATTCGAAATGGCTGATGTTTTAGAAAGAATTGATGAGCAGGTTAAAGGCAATAAGGTAATGATTTATATGAAAGGCACGCCGCAGTTTCCGCAGTGTGGGTTTTCCGGACGTACCGTTGAAGCATTGAAACAGGTTGGTCAAGAATTTGCCTATTGTAATGTACTGGCTGATCCGGAAATTTTCCAGAATCTACCGCGTTATGCTGACTGGCCGACATTTCCACAGGTATATGTTGATGGTGAGCTAATTGGTGGTTGTGACATCACCCTGGAAATGTTTGAAAATGGTGATCTGAAAAAAATGATCGATCAGGCCTCTGCTGGTTAACCGGTAGTTATCTGCCAATAAAAAAGCCACTCCATTGGAGTGGCTTTTTTTGTTGTAGTACTATGACCTGGTTGTTAGTAGGCAATGCTTAATTCGGTGTCTCCACGTGCTTGATCAAGCTTGTTAATCGCCTGTTCTAGCATCTCTTCTGCATAGATAATGGCTTCTTCACCACTATAATAATCCACGCCTATACAACAGCTGATATCGAGATTACCCGCGGTCGTCTTATAGGCCCGGTTATTGACCATGGTGAGAATGCGCTCGATCGCAGAAGGTTTGTAATTTTTAGTCTTGGTGTGATGCATAATAATGGCAAAATTATTGTCATCTAATCTGGCAATGGTATCGGTTGGCCTGACGGCTCTGCGTAGACGCCGGTGCTGACTGATCAGTACTTCATTCGCGATAAATTCACCATGAGTTTTTCTGATGTCTTCTAACTCGCGTAACTCGATGATTGCCAGGCATACACCGCCGCGACGCGTAGACGCTTCCAGCAGATGCGATTTCAGATTTTTGATTAAAAAGGTCTGATTTCCGGCCCCGGTGAGTTCGTCGACCAGCGCCATCTTTTCCAGGTTTTTGATCGTTTGCTGTAACTGCCGAGAGGTCTCAAGTAAATCATTCTGTAAAGCGGCAACGCGGGCTGCGGCATTCACGCGAGCGGCAAGTTCCTGAGGGTTTGGCGGTTTACATAAGTAGTCGTCGACACCGTGATCGAAGGCTTTGACCAGGTATTCGACACCATCGTGGGCGGTAAACAGGATGATGGCGGTATAGGTGCCTTTTTCTTCATCGCGTTGCCTGATGAGTTGAGTGAGTTCCAGTCCATCCATCTCGGGCATCATCCAGTCTGCCAGAACAACATCGGCATGTTTCTGTTTTATCATGGCTAATGCCTCGGTCGCACTATCCGCCATGCGTACACCGTTGTAGCCAGCTTTTTTTAATGCGGTTTTAACCACTATGCGGCTAAATTGTAGGTCATCAACGATGATGATAGAGAGGTCTTTACTAGTCATGAAAAAGGTGATGTATCCCGATATTGGTCGAATTATCTGTAATTAGCTATGTTAGTGTGACTATAGCGAAAAATTCATAAAATTTCTTCACTTTTTTGGCGTGGGGAAAAGTTTATAAGTTAATAGTTATCAATCGTTTGCGTCACTCCATACGGGGCCGCAGGAATGGGCCCATTGATTTACTATAAGGCAAAATAATTTGGCTGTCTGGCGCGCATCATACAGTGCCGTGTGCGCTTCATCATTGTCCCAGGGCAGGCCAGCCGCCTGGGCAGCTCGTGATAATACCGTCTGCCCGTAGGCGAGCCCAGCCAGACTGACGGTATCAAAAGTACTGAAAGGGTGGAATGGGTTGCGAGATATCTTATTTCGTTCTGCGGCGGCAAAAATAAAATTATGATCCAGCGTTGTATTGTGACCGATCATGATCGCGCGTTTACATTTATGCTGTTTCATCTCTTTATGAATGAAGCGGAACAGTTCCCGTACAGCAGTCTCCTCATCTTTAGCGGCGGCAATCCGGAACGGGTGGTGAGGGTCGATACCATTGACTTCCAGAGAAGCCGGTTCCATGTTTGCACCTTCAAACGGATTGATATGACACTGGTATTCATTGTTTGTAGTCATATTGCCGTTTTCGTCAATCTTTAGAGTG
>JBFFVI010000261.1:0-3236 GCA_041570895.1 Gammaproteobacteria bacterium | reverse complement strand
CAGCCATTCAAACAAGCCCTTGGTCAAACCTTTACTGCGCTGCGCAACTTCCATCGCACCAGGCACGGTCAGACCATGGATCATACTGGCCAGTACTGCAAGATACATCGCGTAACTGGTGTTGAATACTTTCCACTCAGAACTTATGCCTGGATCGACCAGAATGTGATGCGCACTAGCCAGCTGCAGGAAGAAGATGTAGAGCAGGAATGCGCTACGGCTTACTTTCTCTGACATCGGACGAGCACCGAATAGAACACCAGTGATCAGGTACCAGACAGAAACGTGAGCCGCTACGTTGATCTGCTGAGATGAGTGACCCAGACCCCACCAGATAACACGGTACATCTCTGCATCGATATGATTGATGTAACCGATAGACCAGAGGAACGTCGGTACCAGGATGATGGCGCCACAGGCGATGGTGAATACAGCGATGATACAAGCTGTCAGCGCACCGAATGTCACCAGTGGAATAGATCCATCATAAGTTTTATCTTCTTTGGCGATAACTAAGGTACCGAGGAAAACGAAACAGCCGATCAAGGCACCGACAGCAAACAGGATCAGACCCAGATAGAAATGCGGCTCAGCCTGCATCGGCACATAGGAGGTCATCATCACGCTTGAGTTGCCTTGCAGCACGGCCACGTTGTTCATCACCGCGCCGATCAGCATCAGGGCAAAACCTGCCCAGGCCCATCGCGGTGCTGCCAGTCGCGTACGCAACAGTGTCGACGAGGCAAAATACAGGATCGCCATCTCAAAAAAGATGATCCAGAAAATCAACGCATTGATACCATGCGCGGTCAATACTTGATAGAACATATCTGCTGGTAACAGATGAACTTCCTGCCAGCGCGTGAGTACAACACCTAATGCCATGATGCCGGCAATCAGCAGTGCAACTGCACCCGCCACAGCGTTAGCCTTCATCAGACTCTCTGCAGACTTGTCAAAATAGAAACCCGTGTCCGGGCAAGTTCTAAATTGTGCCATTTTATTTCTCCTTCACAATAATTTTGCCGAGCATGGTATGGTGGCCGATGCCGCAATATTCGTTACATACAATCGCATAGTCGCCTGCCTGATCGGGAGTCATGGTTACCACCATCTCATAACCAGGGAGAATCTGCAGGTTGATATTTACCGGCTGTAAAGAAAAACCGTGATTCCAGTCCATCGATGAAAGATGTATACGGTATGACTGATCTTTCTCCAGCTCAAGTATTGGATACCACTGCCATAGTCTGCCTAATAGATAAACATCACTGCCGGCTGGTGGACTAACAATCGGAATGCCTGCTTCTTCACCAGTCTGGTGTGCTGCAACCATCTCGTCGACTTTTGCCTGGAATTTTGCCGGCGTTGTCTGATAGGCCTCGTTAGAAAGGTTCTGTTTTCCGTAGATATGCCAGTAAGGCATCATGAAGAACATGATCAGACACCAGACCAGTGCGATACCGATCCACACGATTTCCTGTTTTCCTACGGGGACGTTCCACCAGATTCGCTCTGAAGGCGGTTGAAATGAAGTCATTAATCTTCTCCTTATTCAGCGACAGGTATAGTGGCGATTTCCATTATTCCCCACAAAACGTAGAAAACTGTGGGCATGGCAACACCTATGAATAGTAATAGGAATGGGTTATCGAGCATTCGCTGGAAGAAAGGAATTCGCTCTGTCTTTGGTATATTATCTTCTTGGGACATATGTAAGTCTCCTGATTTAGTATTATTATTAAGCTAGTGGCCACTGACTTTAGCAATACCTACAAACCCTCCGAAAGGCATGATATAGATACATAAAGCCTGCCATCTGACACACAACGACTGCGCCATATGACACGTTCAGATGCGCAGATTACTGCACGTGGCCTGAGATAACTTGACCTATATCAACTGACTAATAATCTATCTTAAATTAGTCTTAAAACACCGGAACTAATGACTGTATCGGCAACACATTGCACTAAATACTTCATTCATGACCTGCATCATGGATAAAAAGCCGCGTTAAGAATAATCTGCTTGTTTTCTAAACAGATAGACTGTGGCAAAAATATTCCCTTATCCACAAAAACACCAGCGTATAATGTGTTGAAATCATTACAATATGAAGCATTATCTCTTTAGAATTTCAAAACTGCACTGACAAATAGGCAGATTAAGTTTTATACAGGAACCAGTTGATGACATTAATTGAATGGCGTGATGAATTTTGTACCGGCGTCCCGGGCGTCGATTACGAACACCAGCAGCTGATCAAAGAGATCAATTCGATCTACACTCTGATCGATACTCAGGCCGACAAAGAAGATATTATCGATGGTCTTGGTGATATCTACGGCAGTATTTCTGCGCATTTTGCCCTGGAAGAGCAGATGATGGAAAAACACCATTATGATCATTTTAAGGAGCATCAGGCTGACCACGAACGCCTGCTGGATGATATCCGTGACATCACCGAAGAGTTTGAACGTGCCACCGTCCTGGACGAAGAGAAATTCAAAGAGAAACTTAACGACTGGTTTCAGCTGCATTTTTCAACCCATGATTCGCGCTTACACGGCCTGGCACATCTGATAGATCACGAACCAGTCTGTGAATCCACCATGAAAACCATGATCCGCAATGCTAAAAATGCCCTGCTGCGCAAGACCGGGTAAAATATTTAACTCAAATAAAAACCAGTAAATGCCTTAACACAGAGCCACAGAGAACACAGAGGCAATCTATAACTGGTAATGTTCACTACCACCAGGTAACGTAGGGACGTAATAAAAAGTATTTTACTCCGTGTTCTCTGTGACTCTGTGGTTTTCTTTCAGGTTATATTTTTACCGCCGATTGTCAGATCAATCCACAACCATTAGAATCCAAGACTTTTCAGGCAGCAGGAAACCAGTTTGCTAAATCCATCTTCAGTACCAGATAATTCAGACCAGAAAGCCATCGCCATCTGGCTGCTGGTCTGCTGCGCTACTATCTTCGGCATGATCATTCTCGGCGGGGTCACCCGGCTGACCGGTTCCGGGCTTTCCATGGTGCAATGGGCACCGATCATGGGTATCTTGCCGCCGTTAAATCAGGCCGAGTGGCAGGAAGCCTTTCTGCTCTACCAGCAATACCCAGAATATCAACTGAAAAATTTCGGCATGTCTCTCGGCGAGTTTAAATCCATCTTCTGGTTTGAATATGGTCATCGCCTTTTGGGACGCTCTATCGGCATAATT
>JBFFVI010000260.1:0-3239 GCA_041570895.1 Gammaproteobacteria bacterium | reverse complement strand
CTTTTTTTATGTACAGGATGTACGGACAGAAATTTGCTCCTCGGCAACAGCTACTGCGTTGCCCTAATAAGTTACATCCAGGTAACGATGCAATTTCTGCACTTCCACCATCCATGGTCGGCGTATATCGAAAGGAGCCGGCAAAGGCGTTGTGACCGGTTATTTCATTCCTCGTAGCGTATATCATTAATAATGTACGAGCTTTTTTGTCGGCCATCTTTGGTCTCAACGGAGATACTGATCTCATCGTCGAGAGACTTTCCAAGTAACGCCTTGCCCATCGGTGAGTCCATGCTTATCCAGCCTAGTTTGGCATCAAATTCATCTGGACCAACGATGCGATAAGTTTTCTCATCGCCATTATCCTGTTCGATCGTTACCCAGGCGCCAAAATATATTTTGTTGGTGTCAGTTGGCCTGCGATCAACGATGACCATGTCGTCTAGCCTCTTACGTAAAAAACGTACCCGCGCATCGATTTCTCTCAGTTCTTTTTTGCGGTAGATATATTCGGCATTTTCAGAGCGATCACCTTCGGCGGCCGCCGCAGAAAGGATACGCGTTACTTCAGGGCGTTTCTTTTTCCACAGATAATCGAGCTCTTCTGACAGGCGTTTATGACCTTCAGCTGTGATATATTTTGAACCCACGGGTTGGGGTGGTCGATATCTTCCCATTAGCTTTGCGTTTTATATTATTTTGGTTATTATGAGCATAGATTTTGATTTTAACGAATTTCCAGAGTGGGTGTGCTGGATTGCGCAAGATTTGGATGGTGTCTGGTGGGGATATCAGGTGGAACCTAACCTATCGCATCGTAGCTGGTATGAAAACGAGGTGGGAAATAGTGTCCGTTTGGGGAATGGCGAGCCAAATTCAGACTGGATAGCAACGTTAAAACGGATAAAATGAATAAAAAATCATCAAGTTACAAGATTTATATAAAACTTTTATAAGAAGTATGCTATAAATGTACCTGAGAATAATAAAAATGATAATAATAAAAAAAGGGGTGATGAAGATGGATACAAAATATCTACAAAAGGGATCTCAAGCTAAAATTGCTAGCACAGGCCAAATTGTTGAAGTGAAACGCGTCAGCAACCATGGTTTTTCTGTGGTTCGTTTTCAAACCGGCGGTGATTATATGATTTTGAATGATCGTCTGGAAACGGTTGAAAGAGAAGAAGTGCAACATTAGCATTTAAACAGCTTGTTCATACTGACCCGGTTGATGGTCAGCAAGAGGCGATTGAAGTATAAAAAACTTCAATCGCCTTTTTCTTGACTTAAACAATATAAAAGCGCCTCATTGTATTTGACTGAATCGGGTGAATTGATATCAACTCAATACAGAGGTGTTGGCGATGTCTAAAAAAAGCAGCATAACTAATGATGAGGTGATTGAGCGGCGCAAGCAGTGGCGTGATCGCCGATCGGGAGATGATCGTCGCAACCAGGAGCGTCTGCGACTGGTCAGTTATGACTGCAGGAGTGGACAACCACGTCGTTCAGCAGATATCGGTGGTGAGCTTGCCGATGGTGACATCTGGTGGCATAAGGATGCCAGAAAAAAAGATAGTCCTTAGCTAAATACTTTATTCTTCTGCTTCTTTTTTACCAAATTATTAATGTTTGATGTTTATAAGCAGTATCTTACTGGTTGTAAGGTTTAAAGATTTCGCTAACAGCATAATCAATTCGTGTTCGAATATTTTCTATGGTCTGTTGTGGCTGTACATCCGCCTCGGCGTAACCTAACCAGACAGTGTAACCGGTTCTTGTATCTATAAGCGCTATGACCAGGGCTGCCTTGGGGATATTCGTCAGGACTTTTTTATCGCTCTCAGGGTCATCTTTAAGTTCAAGTACCGTTGTGTCGATGCCAGCAGCAAATGCGACTAAAAGATCTGGCTGGCTCTCGACCTGGTTGATATTGCGTGCCCGCAACTCGCGATTGATGACAAATCTGACTTCTTCGTCCATATCCAGCGTAGGTTGCTCCCATTGACCGATAGGGTCAAAAACGATCTGTGCGCTTCCTGCCCAGGCATAGGTTCTATAAGCGTCATAATTAATATCAGGGTTAGCGTGTGTTTCAACTTCGATATCACTGGTTAATGTTGCACATGAAGTGACAATGATCGTGGCCGACAAGAGAATGAGACTGAAAAAAAGCTTGAATGATGTGTTCATGAATGTTCCTGGTTTAAGCATTCGCTTTGATGTTGAAAAATATGGAATAGAGTACGGGTACGACGACAAGTGTTAGCACTGAGGCGAATCCTAAACCAAACATGATAACAACCGCCATATCTAAAAAGAATACATCACTCAATAAAGGTGCCATGCCAAGTATCGTCGTACTGGCAGCCATCATCACCGGCCGCATCCTGGAGACTGAAGAATCGAGTATCGCAGTGTAACGTTCTTTTCCATCAGCTATCTGCATGTCGATCTCTTCGATGAGTACGATGGCATTTTTGATCAGCAGGCCGACCAGGCTGAGTGCGCCGAGCAGTCCCATGAAACCAAAAGCAACGTTCATCGACAACAGGCCTGCGGTGATACCGATGATTGCCAGCGGCACGGTCAGCCAGATGATCAGTGGCTGGCGTATCTTGCCAAACAACAGGATAACGATGACGATCATAGTGAGAAAGCCGGCGGGTAATGAGGAATTAATCGCCGTATTGGCATTGCGTGAGTCTTCATATTCTCCGCCCCATTCCAGTGAATAACCCGGCGGCAGTTCCATGTTTTCGATTTTTGACTTGATACGGCCAAGGAGTTCAGTGGCCAGGCCCTGTGCCGGATCACATGATGGGGTGATGGTGTATATGCGATTGCGTTTCTTGATTTTTGCATCTGACCACTCTATGGCGAAGTCAGAGACCACCTGGCCGATGGGTATACTATTTTGCAGTAAGGGGCTGGCCACCGGAATATCCCGCATCGCGGCAACATCAGCTCGTTCGATTTCAGGTGGCAGCGATATGATGGGTAATAAACGGATGCCGTCTTTGAACAGCCCGACCTGACGACCATCGAATGCCGTGAGCAAAGCGTTACTGACGTCTTCGCGGGTGACTCCAAGCTGGCGAGCGGCTTTTTCATTATATATTGGCCGAATCACTTTGACCGGTTGCCGCCAGTCATCACGAATATTGATGGCGCCGCCATCAGCCGCCATGATCTGCTGGGTCTGCTGTGAAAGTTTTCTCAGTACCACCGGATCT
>JBFFVI010000259.1:0-3249 GCA_041570895.1 Gammaproteobacteria bacterium | reverse complement strand
GGAACACAGCCGCACCATAACCAAAGTCCCAGTTACCCGGTGTATACACATCGATACCAAAAGCATTCATCGGCACCATCATGGCGTCACCCACGGTGAACATAGCTTCGGCGCTGCCGTGGGTCAGGTCACCGGTAGACAGCAACACTGCGTCAGCGTTATCAGCACGGATATCATCAACCACCGTTTTTAACCTGGCCAGTCCGCCCGAACTCGCAACATGGCGCTCAGTGCCATCGGGATTTTTCAGAACGGCAGCATGCGGTACAAGAGTGCCATGCAGATCACCCATCTCGATCAGTGTAACCAGGTTGTCATTATCATAGGCAAATGCCTGTGTACAGATCGCGCCCAACGCGAGCGTAACCGATAACAATGATCGACAACCGGTAAAAGATTGTTTCTTCAATTTCATTTTCTTCTCCGTTTTTAAACATTTATACAGGCAAATAAACCTGCGGCATCAAAGTTGTTAATGTTGATAATGCAGGCTAAAGACACAGAGCAATGAGGGATATAGGGAAACTCCTTATAATCCCTGAGAGAAAAACCGATTAGTATTTAATGAATTACTACTACGCGAAATAGTACCGGGTGAATAGAACAATCACTGCAGACAGTAGAAATATAAAAAGTTACAGCTTGTGCGAGTGGGAAAGCAAAATCATATGATGTTACTGCCTATCCCCTTTTCTATCTATCGTAGTTGCATGAACTATTGAATAGCTGTAAAAACGGTACATTAATGAAAAACAGTTAGGGCAGCATCAAGTGATATAGATATCCGCCTATCACAATATTCCTGCCATCCACTTAATCTGCCTTTAGGCAAAAAAAAATGAACTTAAGCTTTAACTTAGAGGATGCAAGTCAAGTTGCTATTGGTGCTTTTGCTTTAGCAGTTCCAATTTCGTTCTCTGAAGAAGCGTGGAAACTAGGCGAGACACTTCCTTTAACTAATCTACTAATGGTATTTATTCTATCTATTTCATTCTTAGGATTTTTCGCATATGAAAGTGTATTCCAGGGCAACATTAAATATCGAATCCCTGTTTTTTTATGGCGTATAGCAATTGCTTATACAATTACAGCAATAATTGTTTCGCTAGTACTGTTTTCATTAGATAAATTTCCGTTATTTACGGATACACTTGTCGCATTTAAACGCCTGATAGTAATCACCATGCCTGCTTCTATGGGCGCGATTATCGTGGACAGCTTTGATAAGGAGTAAATGCCTGACAATGACATCAGCCAGGCAACCTTGAGCCACGGCCTAAAAAGCAGGTCTTCGGCAAGGTTGCTTGCTATGTAGTCGTTAAAGTGCAAAAGCAAAAGATATGATAAGGAATGAAATTAGAAGTTTTCAGGACATACCCAATGTTGGCAAAGCCATCGAAAAGGATTTTTTTCTTATTGGCTTAAAAGAACCAAAAGAGTTAATAAACAAAGACCCATATCTGATGTATAAAGAGCTTTGCGATATCACACAACAGAGACATGATCCATGCGTTTTAGACGTATTCATTTCAGCTGTAGACTACATGAGAGGCGGGCCAGCTAAAAAATGGTGGGAATTTACAGAAGAACGTAAAGCAAGGCTGGCTGGAAAATAAGGCCCTCTAACAAGTGAATTAAAATCGCCAGCACAAGGTGCTAGCCTGGACTCCGCACAGATTAAAATGGATGGAGAAATTAAATAATGATCAATTATGGAAAGCGTTTACAAGAATAACAAGGATCAGACACCGATTAAGCCGTCGTCAGCGACAGCTTTATCTCTCTGCTAAAACAGCCAGCAAGGACAGATAACCTGCCCTTGCTGTTTGTTGCAGCTAACACGCTTGTTTCAACTCCAGAACTTCAGCAAAACTTTGATGATTCACCACGGGCGTTTTCATCGTTACCAGTTCTTCAGCACTGCTGGGGTGGATGGCAATGGTGTTATCAAAATCTTCCTTGGTGGCGCCCATCTTCACCGCGACGGCAAAGCCCTGCAGCATCTCGTCGGCATTGTCACCAATGATATGCACTCCCACTACTTTCTCCTCAGTGCCAACGCAGACAAGTTTCATCGCAGTCGTCGAGCCATGCTCTGAAAGTGCATAACGCATTGGCGTGAACTCACTTTCATACACCGTTACCGCATCACCAAAACGCTCACGTGCGGCATCTTCTGTAATGCCCACGGTGGCAATTGGCGGATGCGAAAACACCACGCTGGGGATGTTTTCATAATCAACCTTGCTATCAGTCTGCTGATCAAACAGTCTTTCGGCCAGTTTTCGACCAGCAGCAATGGCAACCGGGGTCAATGCCGTCTTGCCAGTGATATCACCAATGGCATAAATACCTTTGACATTCGTGTTCTCGTACTCATCGACGGTCACAACTCCGTTAGGCAATACTTCAACTCCCGCCAGTTCAAGCCTTAGGTTCTGTGTATTGGGTCGCCGTCCCACAGCCCAGATTACTTTGTCGTAAGCAGCCAGAGTTTTACCTTGCTCACTGCTCAGGCTAACACCTCTAAAACTTTTCGATAACGCCGTTACCTGAAACCCGGTTTGCACATCAATGCCCTGGTTGCGCATTTCTGCCTCCAGTACGTCACTGACCATAGGATCAAAAAGTTCCATGATTCTGTCTTCGAGCGCAACGATGGTGACGTCTGAGCCGAGTGCTTTTAGCATGCCGCTCAATTCAACACCGATATAACCGCCGCCGATGATTGCCACCCGAGCAGGCAACGCTTCGAGTTTGAAAAATCCATCTGAGGTGATACCGAGTTCGGCACCGGGCACCGGCGGCACAATGGGCTGACTGCCTGTTGCAATAACGATGTGATCTGCTGCGTAATGATCACCGTTTACCTCTACAGTACCGGCATCGACAAATGCGGCATAACCGATGATGTAATCAATTCCACTATCTTCGACATAACCACTCCAGTGCTGGTTAATGTTACTGATATATTGATCGCGTCCTGTTACCAGTCGTTGCCAGTTGGTTTTGCCGCGACTGGCAGGTACACCAAAGCCACTTGCATCATCAACCGCGTGTGCAAGATGTGCTGCGTACCACATCACTTTTTTGGGTACACAACCGTTGTTAACACAGGTGCCGCCAATACGGTGAGATTCGATGATGGCAACGCGCTTACCCAAAGCAGATGCCTTTTCAGCAACTGCAAGGCCACCGCTACCGCCACCGATAACTATCAGGTCAAAATGTTGCTTGTTCATATCTATT
>JBFFVI010000258.1:0-3264 GCA_041570895.1 Gammaproteobacteria bacterium | reverse complement strand
TGCATCGGCAGCATACAGATGGCCATCTTCGCTGGCAAAATACACGATACCGTCAGCGATGATCGGTGAGGATGAAATCGGACCCTTGGTTTCCTGCTTCCATAGCAGCGACTGGGTATCGTCTTTGATAGCGTACAGGTACTTATCCCAGCTTGCTACGTAGACTATGCCGTTTGCTGTAGCAGGCGTCGATTCAATATTACCGCCCGTCTTATAACGCCATTTCATCTGACCTGTGCGCTGATCAATGGCGTATAGATGCTTGTCATTGCTGCCAAGATAAATCGTTCCATTAGCAACGATAGGAGAAGCATAGGTCTTATCCGGTGCCGTATATTTCCAGTCCAGTGTATCCAAAGTAGTCGGCCCAGATTCCTTTGATACCGCAGTATGACTCGGGTCACCACGGAACATACTGGTTTTGCCACCACCGCAGGCGCTCAGTGCAAGCGTTAATGCGGTAACACCCGCTATTACATATTTATTCATTATTAATTTATCGTTTGACATGAAAATCCCCAACATCTCCGTTTTTTATATTTTTTACACTATCTAAATGCTCAGGCCATAAGTAAACCTGACTGATATTTTTATAAAGAATAGACTAGTTTCAAGCAAAAAACTCAGCTTAGATACTTAATTATCGATTAGCCAGGTATGCCGCGCCCGCATTGCACAGCAGTTCATATGAAATCGTATCGCTCATGGATGCGACTTCATCCACACTCAACTCATCACCCCACAACACCACACGATCCCCTATGCTGGCAGCAACATTTGTCAGATCGATACATAGGCTGTCCATCGATACTCTTCCCAGCAGATCACAGCACTGATTATTTATCCATACCGGTGTACCGTTAGCTGCATGCCTGGGGTAGCCATCACCGTAACCGGCAGCAACCAGACCGACCGTTTTATCACTATCACTGGTATAGGTACTGCCATAACCGATGGCTTCACCCGCTTTAATTTCCTTGATGTCCAACAGAGATGATTCAAACTGCATCACAGCCTGAAGCCCTAGATCAACCGCAGGAATCTCAGCAAAGGGTGATGAACCATATAACATGATGCCGGGACGCACCACTTCAAAATGACTTTTTGGCATACGCATTATGGCTGCAGAATTGGCCATACTGCAACTCACATCTATATCATTAGTTACCTTAAGAAAGTATCTTAACTGTTTGATATTTATTTCGTTGTCTAGAATATCGGCATTAGCAAAATGACTCATCAAGAATACCTTACTCACGTTATCACTGTTACGTAATCGACCAAAATATTCATCAACCCTGTCCATTGAAATACCTAATCGATGCATTCCAGTATCAACTTTTATCCAGGCATCAATGGCTGAAGAAAGAGTATGTTCCAGTAGCATGTCTAACTGACTTTGCTGATGAATAACGCTGGAAAGATTAAGTTCTGAAAACTGCTCAAGCTCATCAGCGTCGCTAAAACCATGTAAAACGATGATGGCTTTGGTACATCCATCTGCGCGCAAAGCATAGGCTTCTTCTGGCATTGCTACCGCAAACATATCTGCGTCAGCCAGTTGTTTGGCAACGGTCAGCATACCGTGACCATAAGCATTGGCTTTGATCACAGCCATTACCTGTTGGCCCGGAGCGTAGTCTCGAACTTTACTCAGATTATGCGATAAGGCATCTAAATTGATGCTGACTCTGGCACGTCGCCAATGCTTAGAACTCGGCAGACTCATTCAAGATCCGGCTTATTCAAAACCGTCTGTGTTGTACATCTCAGGGATGTAGTTTTCAAACTTGGTGTACTTACCAAGGAAGGTAAGCAATGATTTGCCGATGGGACCATTACGCTGTTTGGCGATAATGATTTCAGCAACTCCTTTTTGCGGACTGTCTTCGTTATAGACTTCATCGCGATAGATGAAAACAATGAGATCGGCATCTTGTTCGATGGCGCCTGATTCACGGAGATCGGACATCACCGGACGTTTATCAGGGCGCTGCTCGAGACTTCGGTTGAGCTGTGATAATGCGATTACCGGCACCTTCAGTTCTTTTGCCATCGCTTTCAAACTGCGTGATATCTCAGAGATCTCTGTCGCACGGTTCTCACTGCCACCATGCACCTGCATCAACTGTAAGTAATCAATCACGATCAAACCCAGACCATGCTGACGCTTGAGGCGTCGGGCACGCGCCCTGACTTCATTCGGCGACATGGCCGGTGTATCATCGATAAAGATCTTTGCTTCCGAGAGTATATGAATCGCTGAAGTGATCCTTGCCCAGTCCTCATCGGTAAGATTACCGGTACGGATATGATGCTGGTCAACACGACCGAGTGAGGAAATCATACGCATCGCCAGCGAATCACCGGGCATCTCCATACTGAAAACCGCTACCGGCAATTTGTCACCGATGGCAGCATTTTCGGCGATATTCATCGCAAAGGTCGTTTTGCCCATCGATGGCCGTCCAGCCACGATAACCAGGTCGGCTTCCTGTAGTCCGGTGGTCATCTCATCAAATTTATCAAAACCTGTTGAAACACCAGTAATACCGCCATCGCTGTTAAATAAGTGATCTATCTTATCCACTGTCTTTGATAACAGTGACTTCATGTCCTGAAAACCACCGGCTCCGCGAGCCCCCTGCTCGGCAATCTGAAACACGCTTTTTTCAGCATGATCTAACAGCTCTTTGCTATCACGCCCTTCGGGCACGTAACCACTGCTGCTGATATCAGTACCCACGGCGATCAGCTGTCGTAATACTGATTTTTCGCGCACGATATTGGCATAAGCCACTATGTTCGATGCGCTTGGGGTATCTTTCGCCAAACGTCCCAAATATAGTAAACCACCCGCCTGTTCAAGATGGCCGTTTTTGTCCAGACACTGGGATAAAGTTACCGCGTCAAACGGTTCATTACGTGATTCCAGTTCACGGATGGCTGCAAACAGCAGACGATGATCATAACGATAAAAGTCTTCCTCAACGAGCTTGTCTGCGATATTTTCCCAGGCGCGATTGTCCAGCAATAAGCCACCGATTACGGCCTGTTCTGCCTCTACCGAATGTGGCGGCACACGTAAATTACTGGTTTGATTATCGGCGGAAGGAAAAGCGGCTGTTTCTGACATATGTGGACCCATTGGATATAACATTTATTATAAAGACTGCTGACGACGAGTGAAAGGCATTTTTAAGATAAAAAACTTTTCACCGCAGAGGCGCAGAGACGCAGAGAAAAACCTTTTTATGTTAGTTA
>JBFFVI010000257.1:0-3279 GCA_041570895.1 Gammaproteobacteria bacterium | reverse complement strand
CAGAAAACTCCCCATCATCGTTGTCTCTGGCCGAGCGCACGAAGGCCGTAAAGAGTTCAACGGCGATGCCATTATGGTTGCTGACTGGTTGCAGAAACCCATCGACCGTAAACGCCTGTCGCAGGCAGTAGCCGACACCATACGTGGCAGCCATCGCCCTAGCATATTGCATATTGAAGATGACCTTGATGTCGTTCAGGTGTCACAGGCACTGTTTGAAGAAGACAGCGATTTTGAATATGCCACCTCACTTGCTGACGCCAGAACTAAACTGACTGACCATGCTTTTGACCTGGTGATCCTGGATATGTCACTACCAGACGGCTCCGGACTCGAGCTGCTTAATGAGATAGGCAACGACTGCCCGGTCATGCTGTTCTCAGGTCAGGATATCGATGAAAATATCAGCGAACAGGTAGCAGCAACGCTGACAAAATCACGCAGCAGCAATGAAGAACTAATACAGACCGTAAAACGTTTATTAAAAAACAGCTGACAACGACAGGCTTACAGACATGAAATTACTCTATGTAGAAGATGAAGCAGATATCCGCGAAATCGCCGAGTTCGCTCTCGAAGACGAAGGTTTTGATATTGTGTTCTGCGCCTCAGGTGAAGAGGCATTAGAAAAAGCCGTCGATTTTCAACCCGAAGTGATACTGCTCGACGTGATGATGCCTGGCATGGATGGACCAACCACCCTGAAAAACCTGCGCACCATACCCGGCCTGGAAACAACTCCGGTCATCTTTCTCACCGCTAAAGTACAGCCCAATGAAATCCAGAACTTCATCGCTCTCGGCGCCATCGATGTGATTCCAAAACCATTTGACCCGATGACGCTTGCTGATAAAATTCACGAAACGCTGAATCGGTCCCAGTGATGCCATCAAATAAACAAGAAAAATTACGCAAGTTACAGGAAAAATATATATTCCAGCTGCCGGGCAAACTTAGTGCGCTAAACCGCGTCTGGCTAGATGCTTTACACAACAATGATACTTCAGCACTAACTCAACTTCGCCAGATGGCACACAATCTGGCCGGATCCGCTGGAACCTTCGGCTTCCCCTCTGTCAGTGTCGAAGCCAGAAATCTTGAAGAGTATCTTCGCTCGCTGAAAGTAGAACAGAATATGGACAGCACCATCGAAGAGACTATCGCTGATGCATTACAGCGGATTGTCAGCCTGGTTGAAATGGGGCCGGATCAGCGCAGCACCCAGCAAACTCCTGAACCGTCTTATGAAATACAGAACAACGCTTTCAACCGGCTAATCTACGTAATCGAAGACGATAAACTACTGGCAAAAGAAATTGCTACACAACTACACTATTTCGACTATGAAGTAGAAACATTCAACAATACGGCTAGTGCCATAGAAGCCATCAAATTGCGCTTGCCTTCGGCGATGATTCTCGATATCCATCTGCCCGACGGAGAACTCGCGGGTCCTGAATTCGCTCTTCTACTCAACGAATTCTCTGAGACTCCCGTGCCTTCAATCTTCATCTCAGCGCGCGACGACTGGCAGGCACGACTCGCCGCGGTGCGTGCCAAAGGTAGCGCCTACCTGACCAAACCACTAGACATCAACGAACTGCTGGAACGTCTTGATCTGATCACAATAAAAAGCGAACCAGAGCCAATCAAGGTTCTCGTCGTCGATGACATGGAAGTACTAGCCGAGCACTACGCTGCTGTTTTAACTGCCACAGGCATGCAGGCTAGAACTGTTTCAGACATTGACGACCTGCTCTACGTTCTGAGCGACTTTAAACCAGAACTGATATTAATGGACATCTACATGCCCCAGTGCTCTGGACTGGAAGCCGCAAAAATTATTCGGCAGAAAGACGAGCTGCTCAGTGTACCGATCGTTTTTCTTTCGACAGAGTCAGATCCGTTACAACACATCACCGCGATGGAATTAGGAGGTGATGACTTCCTGCAAAAACCAATCTCAGATGACAGCCTGATATTGGCTGTAAAGGCGCGCGCTCAACGTTTTCGCAAGTTGCGCGTGCACATGCAAAACGACGGTCTCACCGGTCTGCTAAATCATGTCAGCCTGCGAGTACACCTGGAATCTGAAATCGCACGCGCACAACGTCAGAGAGAAGCACTAAGTTTTGCCATGCTCGATATCGATAAATTTAAGCAGGTTAATGATACCTATGGTCACCCGGTGGGCGATCGTGTTATCAAGAGCGTTGCGCGGATGCTGATAAAACGCTTGCGACAATCCGACCTCATCGGACGCTACGGTGGTGAAGAATTTGCCATCATATTACCTGAAACCGAACTACGTACTGCACTCAAGGTTATCGAAGATATACGCCAGAATTTTTCACAGATCTTGCAACAGAATAACGAAGTGCAATTTAGCTGCACACTCAGCGCAGGCATATCTCAGCTTAAACCAAACGACGATATAAACACTCTGATCAATAATGCTGACGAAGCCCTGTACGAAGCGAAAAATTCAGGTCGTAACAGAGCCTGCATAAACTAAATCGGCGCAATAAAGACCATGCCGACATAAGCTAAACGCTTAGAAGGTAAAACTCAGATAATACGGCAAGCGAATCAGAACACAGAATGAAAACTGATGCCGCCGCCATCACCCGGATCATTGATTGGGTCATCCACATTCAGGCTGATATTAACCTGCAACGAACTGAGACCGTCTGCCGATGAATATTCAAAACCCATACGAAATTTTGCCTGCACCCCTTCATTTTTTTCATCCCTGACATCATCCAGCAGATAGTCATGCCGCTCTTCCACCTGCCCCACATGCAGACCAACGTCCCATGCCATGTGCTCATTAAACGGATGATAGACAGTCGAGTAGAGCTGAAAGGTATCCATGAAATAATTCAGATCGTTACTAGCCGTTATGAAATCTCGAATATCATTGGTAATCTGGTCATACTGCGCACCAAGCCGAAACTCGTATAGCTTGCCCATGCCCTGCACCCAGTAAGCATCAACAGAGAGGTAATCTGTTACCTGCGACTGGTTTTCTCCGGTTTGTGACTTTGATTTATCCTGGCTAAAACCATCGACGGTTATGCCGATCACCGAATCGGGCACGGGCTGATAATCAAACAACAGAAAATAATTGTTGCCTTCATAATTGAAAAGGCCATTAGTATCGGGATCGAAAAGTTCAAGAGACTCATCACGTTGCACGGCGAATCGCAGTTTATAGTGATCGCCGATACGGTAAGCCCCTTCCAGCTTCATCGATATCGGTTCTTTACTATAATAAGT
>JBFFVI010000256.1:0-3280 GCA_041570895.1 Gammaproteobacteria bacterium | reverse complement strand
GCGGGCACTCAGGGTAACCGGGTATATATAAACATTGCAGGTAGCTTCGCCGATTCCGGCCAGTCACTAGGTACGAACGACAGTCAGTCCATGATTCTGGGTGATGTCGATGGTGATGCTGACCTGGATATGGTGGTGGTTAATTTTGCGCAGACAAATAAGGTCTATCTTAACTCCCTCTCTGGTACCTGGGGGTTATAACGAAAAAGATGATTAAAAGGGATTGGTGTGAACCTCTATTGATTTAACGGACACTTTTAATCAGAGCTAATGTCTCTCAGAGGAGTGTCCCAATGACAGCAACAGGTAAGCCTTATAATACTTATACAAAAGAGTTTAAGCTAGGAGCCCTTCGCATGATGGCCAAGTCAGATCGACCAGCAAGCGAAAAAGCGATGAAACCAGGTATCAGACGAAACCAACTTTATAAGTGGTAAGAACAGATGAGCAAAAAAAGCGAAGTGTAAGAGTTGTAACGTTTTCTGTGGTATTTTTTCTTTTGCCAAAAATTGTTATTTATCACCCATCACCATCAAACCAACGGCAATATTGCCTTTGCCAAGTTAACCGCTGATATTGAAATTAACCATGTGGTTAAACATGCTGCAGCTTATTTTCATGAAAGCTAAGGTCAAAAATCCGCCAAACATGACGTAGACGAAATTCAATATAATCGGTGGAATGTCAATCATGATAGAACCTGCCTGTATGAAAAATATAATTTAAATCAGTTTCCTGCTAACGCTAGCTTGAGAATTAACTTTTTCCCCCACCGAGACATTCAGGTGAGTCTGGCGCTTTACCTTTTGCAAACCATTCTTCCATGGTCATGGTGTGCAGGGCGAGGGCGTGGATGCCGCCGTTTGCACGATCCTTATCCAGTTCTTCCTCAAGTACTTTATTGACCAGGCGGTGACGCGCGATCAGCATCTTGTCTTTGAAATCGTCACAGACGATAACCACTTTAAAGTGTGATTCTGAGCCTGCTGGCACATTATGCATATAACTTTCGTTTATCACCTCGAGGTGTTCGGGTGAAAACGCGTCATTGAGTTTTTTCGTTATCGTTTCTTGTATAGTCATAGGCGCATAGTAGCACAATAGAAAACCGCTAAAAACGAGTTAATTGTCAGGTTTTAAACGTTTCAGTATCTTGTGTTTGCCATCGTTCATCAAGGTATAGCTGTAGCGGCCTGAAGCTGGATTTATAGTGCATCTTGTTATGGCCTTTGATCCAGTAACCAAGGTAAACATAATCTAGCCCCAGTTCGTTTGCATAATCTATCTGTTTGAGTATGCAGTAGGTGCCAAGACTGCGTTTTTGTAGTTCGGGATCAAAAAAACTGTAGACCGCTGACAGGCCATCACTGATGATATCGGTGACGGCAACGGCAACCAGTTGATCGTTCAGACGAAGTTCGAGAAATTGGGTGTCACTCCAGTCGCAGTATAAAAACTTGGTGAAATCCTCTTCCGCAGGATCAGCCATGGAACCATCGATATGACGAGAATTAAGGTAATCGCGATATAGATTAAAATATTCTTCGCTGAAACCGGCACTAACTGCAGTTGTTTTTAAGTCCTGGTTGTTTTTCCAGCAGCGTTGTTGTGAACGGCTGCGGGTAAACTCTTTTACCGGGATACGACAGGCAATACATGCCTGGCAGGCTGTGCAATGCGGCCGATAGCAGTGTCCGCCGCTGCGGCGAAAACCATGCTGGATCAACTGGTTATAGATAGGCATGTTGAGCGCCTGCTCAGGATCAGGAACCAGGTTGGTACTCATTTTGTCTGCATAATAACCACAGGGGCTTTCCGCGGTGATATACAGCTGTAAATGGCGCGAACTCATGGTTATCAGTTTAGCTCGAAATCGTCATTTCTTTAAATGAATATTTATTCGGATAGTATGGCAATTTCTATGGTTATCCGAGATAACCATGTCGATGATGTTGTCTGATGGCGTCAGGCGACGAATTATCACAATAAATGGTACAATCCTCTGCTAATTTTTTTCAGTATTTAATGTTATGACAATGACCCGCGAACAACGTATTACATACCTGCATGAAGCACTAAAACAACGCATATTATTGCTTGATGGCGCGACAGGCACCATGATCCAGCGCCATAAACTGGATGAAGCAGCCTATCGCGGGGAGCGTTTTGCCGACTGGCCGAGTGACCTGAAAGGGAATAATGATCTACTGGCAATTACCCAGCCAGAAATCATCAAGGGGATTCATGAAGAATATTTAAACGCTGGCGCAGATATCATAGAGACCAATACCTTCAACGCCACACGTGTTTCTATGGCTGATTACGACATGGAAGATCTTAGTTACGAGATCAATGTCGCAGCAACGACGCTGGCGAGACAGGCTGCCGATCGTTTTAGTAGCGACGATAAACCACGTTATGTCGCCGGGGTTTTAGGCCCGACGAATCGTACCTGTTCCATCTCGCCGGACGTCAATGATCCCAGCTTTCGTAACATTACTTTTGTTGAACTGAAGGATGCCTATGTCGAATCTACGCGTGGTTTGATCGAAGCGGGCGCAGACATCATCTTGATCGAAACCATCTTTGATACCCTGAACGCCAAGGCGGCGATCTTTGCGGTAAAACAGGTGTTTGCGGAAGATGGCATCGAACTGCCGATAATGATTTCCGGCACTATTACCGATCAGTCGGGTCGTACCTTAACCGGCCAGCTGACCGAAGCATTTTACAATTCATTACGTCATGCCGAGCCTATTTCTATCGGTTTGAACTGTGCACTGGGACCGGAAGACCTGCGTCAGTATGTGCAGGAGCTCTCGCGAGTTTCTGAGTTTTATGTTTCAGCGCATCCCAATGCCGGACTGCCCAATGAGATGGGTGGTTATGATCTGGATGCCGATGATATGGCACAGGCGATTGCTGAATGGGCCAGTAGCGGCTTCTTAAATATTGTCGGTGGCTGCTGTGGCACCACGCCGGATCATATCCGCGCTTTCGCCAATATCGTCGCAGATATAAAACCACGGGTGATTCCAGATATACCGGTGGAATGTCGACTCTCGGGACTAGAGCCTTTCAATATTGGCAAGGACTCGCTGTTTGTCAATGTCGGCGAACGTAACAACGTTACCGGTTCAGCGCTGTTCAATTCGAGACCGGAATGATAGTGAGCTTCGGGAACCGTTTCAGGTATCGCCTGCATTGTGCGAGTGCCTGCGGATGAGAGAACACCCGCCGGATGCTTCGTCGTGAGACACCCGGGTTCGCCATGAGGTAG
>JBFFVI010000255.1:0-3286 GCA_041570895.1 Gammaproteobacteria bacterium | reverse complement strand
TTACCAGGCGGCTCATTCATCTGACCATAGACCAGAGCTACTTTATCAAGTACACCACCTTCCTGCATCTCGTAGTAGAAATCGTTCCCTTCACGAGTACGCTCACCGACACCGGCAAATACAGAGAAGCCACTGTGCTCTACAGCGATGTTACGAATCAGTTCCATCAACGTTACGGTCTTACCAACACCCGCACCACCGAACAAACCAATTTTACCGCCTTTTGCGATCGGCATAACCAGGTCGATTACTTTAATTCCCGTCTCTAAGATCTCAGTTGCTGAAGACTGCTCTTCGAAAGCCGGCGGCTTGCGATGGATAGGCATAGTATCGTCATTACCGATGTCACCCTGGTTATCGATAGGATTACCGAGTACATCCATAATGCGGCCTAATGTTTTAGGACCAACTGGCACACGAATAGCATCACCAGTATTTCTAACTTCCATGCCTCGGCGCAAACCTTCGGTGGCGCCCATGGCAATCGCACGCACAACACCATCGCCTAACTGCGCCTGTACTTCCATCGTCAAACCAGTTTCATCTAGTTTGAGCGCATCGTAAACTTTAGGAATGGAGTCCCGTGGAAATTCGACGTCAATAACCGCGCCGATAATCTCTACTACGTTTCCGGTACTCATGATTGTTATCCTCGTAAATACTTAATGTATTAATATTGTAAAATTCTTTAATAAAAACATCGTCATCGCAAGCGAAGCATGCAATCTTTCAGGCACATACGCGTCCTTTAGATTACTTCAACCCTAGCAGTGACAGCAGTTATGAAACCGCCGCTGCACCAGCAACAATTTCAGAAATTTCCTGAGTGATCGATGCCTGTCTAGCTTTGTTATAAATCGTCTGTAATTCTTTAATGATGTCCGACGCATTATCTGTTGCACTCTTCATCGCGATCATGCGTGCCGACATCTCACAGGCGATATTTTCAACTACACCTTTATATACCTGTGACTCGATAAAGCGCATCATCAATGCATCGATGATCGCTTTAGTATCTGGCTCATACATATAATCCCAGTGATGGTCCAGCTCGGTATCAATCTCACCCGTTGCAGGGATCAGCTGCTGTATGATCGGTGTCTGCGTCATGGTATTTTCAAACTCATTACTTACCAGAAACAGGCGATCAATCTTGCCTTCATCGTATGCATCAAGCATCACTTTTACTGTACCGATCAGCTCATCATTTGAGGGCTGATCACCCAGATTTGCAGTCTGTGAAACAATGCTGCCGCTAAAACGTGAAAAGAATGTCGATGCTTTTTTACCGATGGTACATAGATCGATCTCAACGCCTTTTTCCTGCCATTCCGCCATCTCATTAACCGCGGCTTTAAACATATTTGTGTTTAGACCGCCACACAGACCTCGATCGGTTGAAATAACGATATAACCAACTCGCTTTACATCTTCACGAGGTTGAAGATACGGGTGCTTATACTCACAATGTGCCTGTGCAAGATGACTCAAAACTGTTCGCATCTTCTCCGCGTAAGGACGTGATGCGCGCATACGATCCTGAGCTTTACGCATCTTACTGGCCGCAACCATCTCCATTGCTTTGGTGATCTTTTGTGTATTTTGTACACTCTTGATCTTGGTGCGTATTTCTTTTGCGCCTGCCATATCTTATCTCTGTGGTTCTCGTCTATAGTCCGAAGTGCTACTAGTAAACGCCGTTCGCTTTAAAATTATCCAATGCTGATCTCATTGCTGCTGCGATGTCATCATTGTAATCACCTGACTCATTAATCTGTGCGATTAAATCAGCATGGTTACTCTTCATGTCTGCAAGCATGGCTGACTCATAGGCTACGATTTTCTTAACATCAACATCATTGAGGTAACCTTCATTCGCAGCATATAAAGAAAATGCCATTTCAGCGACTGATAACGGAGAGTACTGAGCCTGTTTCATCAATTCTGTTACTCGCTCACCCAGCTCCAGCTGTGCACGTGTGGCGTCATCAAGATCTGATGCGAACTGGGCAAATGCTGCTAACTCACGATATTGCGCCAGTGCTAAACGAACACCACCACCTAATTTTTTAATGATGGTTGTCTGTGCTGCACCACCCACACGTGATACTGAAAGACCGGCATTAATCGCAGGACGAATACCCGAGTTGAACAGATCACTTTCCAGGAAGATCTGGCCATCAGTAATCGAAATGACGTTAGTCGGTACGAACGCAGATACGTCACCATCCTGTGTTTCGATAATCGGTAATGCCGTCAATGAACCGGTTTTACCTTTTACTTCACCGTTAGTGAACGCTTCGACATAGTCAGCATTAACGCGTGACGCACGCTCTAGAAGACGTGAATGTAAGTAGAAAACATCACCAGGATAAGCTTCACGACCTGGTGGACGACGCAGCAACAGTGATACCTGACGATACGCCCAGGCCTGTTTTGTTAAATCATCATAAATAATCAAGGCGTCCTGGCCGCGATCACGGAAGTACTCACCCATGCTACAGCCAGAGTATGGAGCAATAAATTGCATCGCTGCTGATTCAGCGGCACTGGCTGCGACAATAATGGTATGTTCCATCGCGCCGTGCTCTTCTAATTTACGTACGATATTTGCCACGGTTGATGCCTTCTGACCAATCGCAACATAAATACATTTAACGCCGGTGTTAGCCTGGTTGATAATGGCATCAATCGCTACCGCAGTCTTACCTGTCTGGCGGTCACCAATAATCAGCTCACGCTGGCCACGACCAATGGGTACCATGGCGTCGATCGCTTTCAGCCCTGTTTGAACTGGCTGATCAACTGATTTACGCTCGATAACACCAGGTGCAATTTTTTCAATAGGTGCTGTAAGTTCAGCGTTAATCGGGCCTTTACCATCGATAGGCATGCCTAAAGCATCAACAACGCGACCTAGCATCGCTTCACCGATTGGCACTTCTAGAATACGGCCAGTACATTTAGCAGTATCACCTTCAGTTAGATGACCATAACTACCTAAAACCACCGCACCGACAGAATCGCGCTCAAGGTTTAACGCCATAGCAAAAGTATCACCGGGTAATTCAATCATCTCGCCCTGCATAGCATCGGCAAGACCGTGAATACGGATAATACCGTCAGTTAGACTAACAATTGTGCCTTCGGTACGAGCTTCAACTTTGTTATCAAAGTTTTCAATTCGTGATTTAATCAGTTCACTGATTTCTGATGGATTGAGTTGCATTGTGTGCCTCTTATCGTCCTAATGAAAGCGCTAGAGAATCAAGTTGCGATTTCATTG
>JBFFVI010000254.1:0-3293 GCA_041570895.1 Gammaproteobacteria bacterium | reverse complement strand
GATATTTTTGCTTGCTTTGCTGAGTGATTTCAGCCTGACTTAGCTGCACAACGATGCCTGTTTGTTAAATTTGACCATTTGTGGTCCGCACACCTGGCTTATCATGCGTCTGCGTCTGCGTCAGCGTCTGCGATTAATTTACTGTTTTTATCATGCATGTATTTTAACAGGCCGTCGATACCGCTTTTGCGTACTTCCTGAGTAAAGGTGCCACGATAACTGGTAACCAGGCTGATACCGTCGATCTTGATATCGTAGACTTTCCAGGCGTTATTTTTAATCCGCATGCGATAAGCCATCGGTATCGAAGGGCCACCGGGCTGGATAACTTCAGCATTAACCGATACTTTTTGCGCATCGACAGCAAGCTTTACTGGAAAGTATTTGATCTCCTGGTCTTTGAATTCAATTAGTGACTTACTGTAAGTCCTGACTAATAAATTTTTAAACTCCTCGATAAATTGCAGCTTTTGCTCTTTTGTCGCTTTTTTCCAGTTCTTACCTAATGCCAGCTTTGCCATGGTAACGTCATCAAGATGCGGCAAGATATAGTCATCAATAACTTTATATATACGATCCGGTTCATTTTTCAGCAGTTCATGATCATCACGCAGTATTTTTATTACCTGGGTTGATGTCCGCTCAAGTAGCTCAACCGGAGGTTCTATTGGCTCTACCGAAGCTTCTGCTAAAGCCGGCTGAAGAACAGCACTGACTGTCACAACTAAAAACGCGGTATAAAACGCAGCGAATGAATGCTTTAATATTTTCATAGTATTATTCCTTATTCTTCTTCATCAGCCTTGCTATACAAGAACTGCCCGATAATCTGTTCCAGCACTAATGCCGACTGTGTCAAGTCGATAACATCACCATTTTTCAAAAAGTCGTCTTCTGCTCCGGGTTCAAAACCCACAAATTGCTCACCTAATAAACCTGAAGTTAAGATGCTTGCTGCAGTATCGACAGGAAATTTGTTATATTGTTCCTCGATAGACATACTAACCACTGCTTCATAGCTATCGCTATTATACTGTATCTCAGTGACACGGCCGATGGTGACCCCACCAGCGGCTACCGGTGAACGCACTTTCAAGCCGCCGATATTGTCGAAATTCGCTTTTAGTTCGTAGCTATCACCACCACCGTAGCTGCTCATATTACTGACACTCATCGCCAGCATAAAAAAAGCAGCAATAGCCGCAGCCACAAACAGGCCGACCAGAATTTCTATTTTACGTGATGTCATTTTTTGTCCTCATCTTCACTCTGCACTTAGACTTGAGTTTTGCACGATGCCTCTATTTTGAAAACATCAAAGCGGTTAATATAAAGTCCATAAAAAGTATCGCCAGCGAACTGTACACTACTGTCCGCGTGGTTGCCTGACCTAAACCCTCAGATGTCGGTATACAGTCATAACCTTCAAATACGGCAATCCATGAGGCGATCAGGCCGAATACCAAGCTCTTTATCAAACCATTATAGATATCCTCATACAGGTCCACCTTATTTTGAGGTTGCGACCAGAAAGCCCCTGAATCCAGGCCCAGCAGTTGAACGGCAACCACGTAAGCACCGAGAACACCTACGGCGCTAAATATTGTAGCCAGCATTGGCATGGAAATAACACCCGCCATAAATCGTGGCGCAACGATACGTCGCATCGGATTTACCGCCATCATCTCCATTCCGGATAACTGCTCGGTAGCTTTCATCAGACCAATTTCTGCGGTTAATGCGGAACCTGCACGACCGGCAAATAATAGAGCCGTAACCACGGGTCCGAGTTCACGTAACAGCGATAAAGCCACCATCACACCGACAGAATCCTCTGCGCCGAAATCAACCAGTGCGTAATAAGACTGCAGCGCCATCACCATACCAACAAACAGACCGGCAACAACGATAATGATCAGCGTCTGCACGCCGACTGAAAACATCTGCTTGACCAGTAAAGCCGGTTTTACCAACAGGTCAGTACAGCTCGCGATGACCTCCAGCAGAAAAACACTGGCACGGCCTAAACGTTGAAAGCTGGCAAGCGTTACCACACCGAGGTGCTGGATTTTGTTTATTAGATTACCGAACAAAACTATTTACCTTCCTGGTAGAGATCATCCAGTATGGGATTTGCCGGGTAATGAAATGGTACCGGGCCATCAGCATCACCATGAATAAATTGATGTGTCCACGCCGAGTTGCTGTTCTGCAAGGTTTCAGGTGAACCGCTCTCAACGATTTTCCCGGCAGAAATAAAATGCACATAATCAGAAATAGACAAGGTATCGGGTACGTCATGCGAGACCACGATACTGCAAATATCCAATGCGCTGTTTAACTCACTGATGAGTGAAACCAGCACCCCCATAGAAATAGGGTCCTGCCCGGTAAAGGGTTCATCATACATAATCATCATCGGATCCAGTGCAATCGCCCTCGCCAGAGCCACTCGTCTGGACATACCGCCGGACAACTCAGAAGGCATTAGATCTGCCGCGCCGCGTAAACCTACCGCATTTAACTTCAGCAACACCAGGTGACGAATCATGGCATCGCTCAGTTTTGTATGTTCGCGTAGCGGATAAGCCACATTCTCAAACACAGATAAATCAGTCAACAGGGCGCCGCTTTGAAACAACATGCCCATACGTTGGCGTAATTCAAATAATTTTCGAGTCGACAATTGATGGACGTTCAAACCGTCCACTTCGATAGTGCCCTGATCCGGCCTCAACTGACCGCCGATGAGCTTAAGCAAGGTTGTCTTACCGGTGCCACTCGGCCCCATGATAGCGGTAACACCACGACGCGGGATATCCAGTGAGATACCATCGAAAATTTTTCGATTACCACGACTGAAATGCAGATCCCTTATTTTGACCAGAATATCGCTCAACTGAGTGCTCAATGAAATTTATTATTAACGTTATTATTCAAATTTTGGCGTGATTGTAACATTGTCGACCTCTTTGTCATGCTCAAGCCCGACATAATTTGCCGTTATTTCGTCGAAACTTAACGGTAAGCTGCTCAATAACCCATGATTTCCAGCATCGAACGGCACTTACTTAAATCACTTGCCTGCAACCGGGGATGATCGACGATGATGGTTGCCGGTTTATTTTCTAACTGAGAGACAAAATCTTCCACCATTGTTTTGACTAGTCTTAAATTTGTCAGATCATTTTCAATAAAGGCAAAATTAGATGGGGCCGGCCTTTCGACTCGCCAGACATTAGTATGCACTGAAGCTGAACCACCATCTAAACCAAAAGTGTCTACCATCATTG
>JBFFVI010000253.1:0-3304 GCA_041570895.1 Gammaproteobacteria bacterium | reverse complement strand
TTAACTACTGGCACTTCGGCGACTACATCGGTATCGGCGCCGGAGCACATGGAAAACTATCGATAGTCGCAGACGCCGCTAAATTAAAAATTATGCGTCAGTGGAAACATCGACAGCCGCAAAAATACATCGAAGCAAGCCTTAATGGCAAAGCGATATCGGGCGACCATGAACTCGATAAAAAAGATATCGTGTTCGAGTTTTTACTCAACGCGCTGCGTTTGAAAGCCGGCAGTGATATAAAAACATTTGTAAAAAATACCGGGCTGGATTTCGAAGTATTGAATAATGCGGTCAAAGATATCGATGATTCGTTATTGTTTATCGATAATGATAATGTTCGTACTACCGACAGAGGCTTTCTTTTTTTAAACGATATCCTGGAAAATCTGCTCGTCGAATAACATACCTGTATAGGCAATAAGACGAAAAAAATATTAGATATCTTTCAGCATCTGCTGCTGACTCTCGTGGCGCTGCTGTAACAACTGTTCAACCCCTTTGGCATCATCCATCACCTTCTTCATGCCTTTTACAGAATAGGGATTGGGTGATTCAGCTTCAACCTCCTGTTTCACCTCTTCTTCCTCAGGCACTTTAACGGCCTGCATCAAATTGCTGTTTGGATCCAGCACCACCTGTTCGGCAGCACCACCGGTTGGCGGCGGCGTATTGCTAAACTGCATGACCCCGTTTTCATCGCGCCACTTATAGACCTGTACTTTTTCATCGGTGACAGCGTTACTGAGGTTCTTCGGCGCCTTCGCTTTCAATTTAGAAAATTCTGAGCCGCCCATACTAAAGCCGGATTCAAAGAATGATAGCGGGTCAAATTTACCCATATAGATCATCGGCATAACCGACACTACGCCTAATATGATTAACATCGAAAATATTTTAAATTTCATAACTTCCCTGTTGCACTCCCGAATTCTATAAAGTTTGATGAATTATGGACCAGTGCTGGTGAGATTTCAGTATATTTCCGGCAAATAATGCATTATTAGAGAGGCATAATAAGGACTTGCCTGAACTCGCGCTTACAGGTAGAATTCACTCCCTGTTTTTTCAGTCGCAACAAACCGAGTCAAAAAGACCTGTTGTGGCACATTTATTACTAGCGGAATCGACATGAAAGCTGATACTCATCCACAATACAACGATGTTAACGTTAAATGCAGCTGCGGCAATGCGTTCACAACTCGCTCTACCTACGGTAAAGACGACATGACTATTGATGTCTGCTCTGAATGCCATCCATTTTATACTGGTAAACAGAAGATTCTTGATTCTGCTGGTCAGATCGATAAATTCAACAAACGTTTTGGTAATAAATCTTAGGTTTCTCATAACCACAGGATTTATCACAAGATGTTGACGAAAAAAGGCGCTATATGGCGTCTTTTTTTATGCTCGCTGTATTTTCTGGCTGGCTTTATTTATTCATCGGCCGCATTAGCTGACAGCAACTGCAGCAGTGATTATTATGATGAAACAACAAACATTCGTTATATTCATGATGGCGATACACTTCACCTTAGCGATGGCCGCAAAGTCCGACTAATCGGCATCAACACACCGGAACTGGCTCGCGATAACCGAGCCGCAGAAGCTTTTGCACAACAGGCAAAAAATGCGCTGAAGTCATTATTCGAGACGGATAAGTCTATCTCCCTGGTATTCGGCAAAGACAAAAAAGACCATTATGGCCGTTTTCTTGCCCATGCTTTTTTAAGCGACGGGCAGAATGTTCAGGCCATATTATTAAAGCAGGGTTATGGCAGCGCCATTACGCTGCCACCTAATGCACGATTCTCTGCCTGTTATCTGGAGATGGAACGTTTCGCCCGCTGCCATAAAGCCGGCCTGTGGCAGAAACCGTCGGTTATTCAGGCCAATGAACTGCGCAAACAAGATCTCGGCTTTCACCTGGTGCAGGGAAAAGTTAAAGCCATCGATATCAATAACAAAGGCATCTGGCTAAACCTCGACGACAAACTCAGCGTCGGCATTCGCCCTGACAACCAGTCACTATTTGATATCAAGGCGATAAAAGCGATGTTAAATCAAACCGTTATCGTACGCGGCTGGCTCAACAAAAGTAAACATGCACAGCCTTTTTATCTGCGGCTTAGACACCCCGCATCCATTCAGTTACTTTCAGACTTCTCCTGCGAATAAGACAAATACTGCACTGGATAAAGCGCTGATTTTTAACCTCTAACTCGAAATCTGATAGTAGAAATGCTAATATAGTCAGCCTTATTTCCTTGCCGATATTGACCGTCATGCCACAACGTTTTAAACAACAAGCACTGGACTATCACGCAAACCCAAAACCAGGGAAAATTGCGACTGAGATTACCAAACCCTGTGAAACTCAGCTTGATCTTTCACTGGCCTATACGCCAGGTGTCGCCGAGCCCTGCCGTGCCATACACCGCGATGAAGAAACGGCTTATGAGTACACTGCCAAAGGCAACCTGGTGGCGGTCATTACCGATGGTACAGCTGTACTTGGTCTGGGCAATATCGGCGCACTCGCCGGTAAACCGGTGATGGAAGGTAAAGCCGTACTGTTTAAAGCGTTTGCTGATATCGATGTTTTCGATATCGAAGTTAACGCTGATTCCACTGAAGATTTCATCAAGACTGTAAAAAACATCGCACCGACATTTGGCGGCATCAACCTGGAAGATATTGCCGCACCTGCCTGTTTTGATATCGAAGAAGCCTTGATCGAACAGCTCGACATTCCCGTGTTCCATGATGATCAGCACGGCACCGCTATCATTATCGCTGCCGCTTTATTGAATGCACTGGAGATTGCGCATAAAAAAATCGAAGATGTTCGTGTTGTCTGCCTGGGTGCAGGCGCTGCCGGTATCGCTTCGATGAAGCTGTTACAGGGTCTGGGCGCTGATCCAGAGAAACTGTTCATGATCGACCGTAATGGCATCATACAATCCGAACGGGATGACCTGAATAAATACAAAAAAGAATTTGCGGTGCATACCGACAGACGCACACTCGCCGATGCGATGGATGGCGCCGATGTTTTTATCGGTGTATCCGGTCCTGATCTATTATCCCCCGACATGCTCAACACCATGGCGCCACAGCCGGTGGTATTTGCCCTGTCGAACCCAGACCCGGAGATCCTGCCCGAGCTGGCACACATGACACGTGATGACCTGATCATGGGCACCGGCCGCAGTGATTACCCTAACCAGGTTAACAATGTTTTAGGTTTCCCTTACATCTTTAAAGGCGCTCTCGATGTTCGCGCCAGCTGCATCAATAT
>JBFFVI010000252.1:0-3325 GCA_041570895.1 Gammaproteobacteria bacterium | reverse complement strand
TGAAATCTGTTGAAACCATGGGTCAGGATACCTGGATTTTCTTATCGACAGCAGCTTGCTGGTTTAGCCACTTGTCCTGCATGTCGCTAATCTGTTTTACTTCCAGCAGTAACTCGTCGACGGGCGGTATGTTGAAGTCACGTTCTAACAGCGTCGGGAACACTCCAAAATGTTCATAGGCTTTATCGAGGATCAGCCATACCGGGTCGATGACATCGGCGCCGTGAGTGTCAACGATCAGATCCACGTCTTCATTGAAATGCCCGGCGATATGACCATAGCGAATACGTTTAGCAGGTAACTGTTTTAAGTAATCGATGGCATCGTAACCATGGTTGATCGAGTTTACATATATATTGTTGACATCCAGCAGCAGGCCACAGTTGGCTTCTTCGATAACCGCATTGATGAATTCGATCTCGGACATCTGTTTGCCTGGCGCCGCAGTATAATAAGACGCGTTCTCCATGGATATTTCCTGTTGCAAAATATCCTGTACCCGGCGGATACGTTCGGCGACATACTTCACTGCTTCCTCGGTAAAGGGGATCGGCAGCAAGTCGTAGAGGTGGCCATCATCCGAGCAATAGGTTAAGTGTTCACTGTAGTGTTTGATATTGTGCGTCTGCAGAAACTGGCCGACGTCTTTGACGAAGTCCTCATCCAGCGGCGAAGGGCTGCCTATCGATAAGGAGAGACCATGACAGATGAAATCATGTTTTTCAGTGAACTCTCGGAATTTTTTACCAAGGCTGCCGCCAACATTGATCCAGTTTTCTGGCGCAACCTCCATAAAGTTGACTGCCGATAGATCATGCGCACGCATCTCGTCCAGCTTTTCTCGACGTAGCCCCAGTCCGGCACCGGAAACGGGAAATTGTAAATCAGTCATACTCGTTTTTTCATGATGTGTTGATCGTAAGGTAAGGGTCTAACAGTTCGAAAGTTTTTTACTGATGAAGTAATCGATACTGGCTTTGCCCGGTCCAACAAAAAATAATACCAGCAGCATGATCGAATAGGTCGCAGCGAACTCGATACCATTGTTCAATATGACGATGCTACCATTTTCGGTCAGCCAGTCATAATTTCCATGTTCACGTAATATATCTTTTGCCACGTCGAGACGTTCGATGGCGCCTGCGGTTCGTTCACTGGCAAAGAAACCGGAACCTTCTGCGATGGCCAGCCAGCCATTCTGCAGATGCACAGTGACCGCAGCGACGATCATGGTGACCAGCAGCGGGATGGATATCCAGCGTACGGCGATACCGAAGAATAATAAGATGGCACCACCGGCTTCTGTGAGTGATGCCATCCATGCCATCAGTTCAGGGAAGGGCAGGCCAAGACCCCAGTCAGGATTACCAAACCATTCTGCAGTGCTTTCGATGTTGGCAAGTTTTTTCGTGCCAGCCATCCAGAATATCGGTACCAGGTATAAACGCAGTGCCAGCGGTGCAATAAAGTCTACTGCCCTGGTAGTGTTTAACAGTGATTGCGCTTTAGTCGCCAGCGAGCATAGTTTTTCCATAGTATTAGGCCTTGAGGGTTTATTTTTATTAGCGGTTGCCTTGGTTGACCATATGATCGGTGTATTAGTTCATTCGCCAGGGTAAAGCGCTATATTTTCGGTGTTCTGTCCGGGTAGATATCAGCTAGCAGAGTTATGAGCTTATATTTAATTATTCTTATATATGATTGCTTCGCTACTCATTCGATAATAAATGGTTTTATCAGAATAAATTATATCTGATTTATCGCTGCCATTAAAAAAGCCTCGACTAGTCGAGGCTTTTTTATTAACGGTTCAGCTTATGCAGAGCTATTCTTTACCGCCGCATTTGCCTTCGCCGCATTTAGCTTCTTTGGCTTTTTCGCTTTTGTTTTCCATACCTTCGCCACATTTACCTTCACCACACTTGGCTTCTTTGGCTTTCTCACCGCCGCATTTAGCTTCTTTTGCTTTTTCGCCGCCGCATTTAGCTTCTTTGGCTTTTTCGCCGCCACATTTAGCTTCTTTGGCTTTTTCTTTGCCTTCGCCACATTTACCTTCAGCAACTTGCAGGTAACCGCTTTCCAGGTTCTGCATGCCAAAAGGGTTGGTATCAGCGCTAGCGATTGGTGATGCAGCCATTGCTGTCAGGAAAGTTGCACCCATTGCAACTGATAGTGATTTTTTCATAGTATGTTTCATTAAGTTGTTCTCCAAAGGTTTTAATTCCGCCATAAAGGGGGGGGCTTGAGTCTACAATGTAGTCGCATTCAAAGACAAGGGCTTAATTTGTAAGTTCAAAAATTTTTTATTTTAATTTATTGTTATAATTTTACACTTAGCTTCTTAACACATTCCAGGTAGGCGATTTCATCCGGCATAGTCTGGTCGCGTTGCGCACGCCATAGTGCTTCGCCTAAGCATTCCATCATAGCGTGCTCTGCATCATGCGGTCCGCCATATTGCAGACATAACTTCTGGTAGCAATCGTTAATACCTTCTGGACGATTAGTGCTGATCTGTTCATGTAGTGCGATATGCATACTCATGTGCAGAAAGGGATTACTCTCACCTGTTTCGGCTGAATAATCTTTATCCACGATCTCTTCATCTTCTAATATATGGTGGTATTCAGGATGAAGCTCTACGATATTAGCAACCACTTCCTGCATGGGATCCATCGGAAGATTATTCTTTTTTAGTTGCCAGCAGCTCAGGTATACCTGACGTAATTCGTTTCTGTTATTGCCGAACATGATTATCTACTTAGGTGTTTGAATGAGTTAGGTGATTCTACAGGATGTGATGTGTGTTTGATAATTCGTCTTTCAACACCGGAGTATTAGTAAGGTGTGATTATTTAGCATTAGTGTTCCCCACTAGGGTACTCGCCATGACGGTTTAGTTATTCCGTTTTGTGTTTGTACTCACACAGATCCTCGATAAGGCAGGAGCCGCATCTGGGTTTACGTGCGACACATGTATATCTGCCCAGTAGAATGAGCCAGTGATGTGCGTCGACCAGAAACTCTTTAGGGATGAACTTGACCAGTTTTTTCTCGACTTCCAGTACATTTTTACCGGGTGCGATACCGGTCCGGTTGGATACCCTGAAGATGTGTGTATCGACTGCCATGGTGGGATGGCCAAAAGCAGTGTTACGTACGACATTGGCAGTCTTTCTGCCGACGCCAGGCAGAGCTTCCAGCTTTGCCTGGTCGTCAGGCACCGTGCTGTTATGCTGATCAATCAATATCTTGCAGGTTTTGATGATGTTGCTGGCTTTGCTGTTAAACAGACCGATGGTTTTAATGTATTTTTTTAAACCGG
>JBFFVI010000251.1:0-3346 GCA_041570895.1 Gammaproteobacteria bacterium | reverse complement strand
CGACCAACCAGCGCGATCACTACTTCGAATTTAGAAACGGATGTCATAATGGACTAAAAGTCATCGTCAAAATTATCGTCACGTTCACGCAAGGCAAGGGAGTAGACGATGCCGCCACGAGTAACTACGACGAGTCGGTCTTTGCCTTTCACTATCGGCGGCACGATGATACCGGTTGCCAGGTCCCAGCCAAGATCATCGAACTGTCCGAGTTGATAGCGGGCAATAAAATGGCCATCGTAACGCGACAACAGGTGTACATAACCTTCAAAATCACCCACCGCCAGGTAATCACCGATAATGGTCGGTCGGGTTAATTTTCGATAGGCAAGTTTTTCCTGCTTCCAGAGGGTTGCTCCGTTCAATCTGTCTAGCGCCCAGATATGGCCATTTTCATCACTGCTATATAAAGCATCTTTATCCAGTACCACACCGGTATGGGTTGAGAAATCTCGTGCCCATAAAAACTGCCCGCGATCGACATCGATGGCTGCAACCCTGCCCTGAAAACTGGCAGCGTATAAAACCCTGCCATAGAGCTCAGCATCGCCATCGATATCAACCAGTCGTTGAATTTCAGAACGACCTGCAGGCACCGCCAGCGCAACGTCCCAGATCACATCACCGTTATCTGGAGATATAGCGATCAAACGGCCGTCGGCCAGCCCGGCATAGATTCTGTCACGAGCAACGATGGGTTCACTGGTGCCACGTAATGTCAGATCAGGAATCGCTCGCTGATACTGCCATCGAATTTTTCCGCTATCGATATTCAGACTGATTATTTTTCCGTCAACCGTTCTTACTATCACGGTATCTTTGTAGATCACGGGTTTTGCCAGCACTTCGCTAGGCACACGAGTACGCCAGCGCTCAGAGCGACTATCTGCATCAACAGCAATCACGTGAGCATCACGCGTCGCCAGCAACCAGACATCTTCATTGCCGCCAACGCCAGCACTGATAACTGAATCGAGTTCTATCTCTTCTTCGAAATCGCCTGTTTTAAGGCTGATGATATTCAACACGCCATCACGACTTGTGGTGACCGCAACCTCACTCAATATCAGCGGTAATAGAAAGACATACTGCTCTTCCACACCCTCGCCTGTCGATGCGTGCCAGGCAACATCGAGATAATGTTCACTGTAAAAAGGAACGAGCTCAGTAGGCTGATCAAGATTATCATCATCCGCACAGGCATTGATAAACAGCGTAGCGAGAAGCAATAATAAATATCGGGAAAAACAGAAAATGGTGTTTTTATTCACAGGGGATTTTAATTTTAAATTTTAATATCGGGTATATAAATATCTGGTATTTATTGTAATGTGGCGGCAATACTTTTGTTATCACACAGTCGCAATAACATTTACCAGGCCGGCTTCTTGCAGACTGGCACCAAGGTTTTGTCGTTTTAACTTCAACCATCGGCTGGCTGCTGCACCTTGCAGATCAATCGCTTTATCATATGCAGCACGTGCCAATGCCACATCACCTTTCGCCAGGTACAGATCACCTTTCAGCTCTTCATACTGCGCGTCATACGCAGCGGCATGCGACTGGTTCAATAACACCAGCGCTTCCTCATATTTACCCTGCTCGATGTAGACTTTTGCCAGACGTAAATTTGCTATCTGTTTTATAACATCGTTACTTGCATGTTTTACTGCAATTTCAAGTTGTGCGGTAGCGGCATCAATATTGACTTTTTCATATACTGATTTAGCCAATGCCAGTGATGATAAAGCAGCGTAAGGCGTATCGGAAAATTCATTGATCAGTTTATTATTGATATCGATGATTTTATCATCGACGGTATTCAGTGCGGCACTCTGCATCACCTGCATGTACAGATCACTCGCATGCATCGCATGAAAATTATTTTGATCAACATAATAACGCCAGCCGAATAAGCCAGAGACACCGACGAATAGACCAACAATTAATGATGTACCGTTTTCTTTCCACCATCTTTTCAGTGCTTCAACTTGTTGTTCTTCTGTTTCGTATTCGTTCATTAAATTTTCTCAACCTTCGATTACTTTATATTTATATTAATTTACAGGGCCAATAATAATAGCTAGCTAACCTGATGAATTTTCAGGCTACTGATAAATTCGTTCAAGTTATCAAAACTGACCGTTACCTGTTCTTTCTTCTCACGCAGATATTTTATGGTTACCTGCTGGTTTTCTAACTCACCTTCAGCAAGTATGACAGCTATTTCAGCACCGCTCTTATCGGCTTTTTTCATCTGGCTTTTAATCGAACCGCCGCCACAATGTGCGATCATCTTCAGGTCTGGCATTTTTTCCCTGATCGCTTCAGCCAGTTGCAAACCTTTAATCTCACTCGATTCGCCCAGTAAGACCATATAGACATCAATAGTTTCAATCTGCTGTTGCTGCTGTGATTCAAGTAACGCCAGAATCCGTTCCATACCCAGCGCAAAACCTACGGCAGGGGTTGCTTTACCCCCTAACTGTTCGACCAGCCCATCATAACGGCCACCGGCGCATATTGTACCCTGCGCACCGAGTTCATCGGTAACCCATTCGAATACTGTTTTGCAGTAATAATCCAGCCCACGCACCAGCCGAGTATTGATCGTGTACTTTATACCCGTCGCATCGAGTGAGCTGGTTAGTTTATCAAATTGTTGGCGTGATTCGTCATCTAGATGATCCATCAGTGCCGGCGCCTTATCCAGCATATCTTTCATTGCCGGATTTTTGCTGTCTAAAACGCGTAACGGGTTGCTTTCCAGGCGACGCACACTGTCCTCGTCTAACAGCTCCCGGTGTTGATTCAGGTAGTCAACCAGCACCTGCTTATATTCAGTTCTTGCCTGGTTGGAGCCCAGCGTATTGATCTCGAGCCGAATGCCCTGCAAACCCAGCTGTTTCCACAACCTGGCGCCGATCATGATCAACTCAGCGTCAATATCCGGGGTATCGATACCATAGACTTCAACACCAAACTGGTGAAACTGACGATAACGGCCTTTTTGGGGACGCTCATGCCTGAACATCGGCCCGTTGTACCATAACCGCTGTATCTGATTATGTAATAGACCATTCTGTATGCCCGCACGAACACAGCTCGCTGTACCTTCAGGGCGCAGCGTTAGCTTGTCACCATTGCGGTCCTCGAAGGTGTACATCTCTTTCTCGACGATATCGGTAACTTCGCCGATTGAGCGCGCGAACAGCTCGGTGTGCTCCACGATAGGCAGCCGGATCTCCGCATATCCGTAAGATTCGACGATGTCGCGGATGATCGATTCGAGGTGGCGCCAGGTGCCAGACTGATCTGGCAGGACGTCGTTCATTCCTTTGACGGG
>JBFFVI010000250.1:0-3359 GCA_041570895.1 Gammaproteobacteria bacterium | reverse complement strand
CTTCAAGAAAGATATCCCAGATACTGGGTAGCGCGGCGATGCTGAGTAAGGTATCGATGCCTTCAGGTATAGCAATTTCCTGCCTTGCTCTGTTCCAGGTATTGAGGATATTCTCTGCATATAAGAGGAACTTTTTGCCTGCAGTTGTCAGTTCGATGTTGTTGCGATCACGAGTGAATAATCGTAATCCCAGTTCATCTTCAAGTTGCTTGATACGAGCGCTAACCGCTGACTGACTGATGAAAAGGTTATTGGCCGCCCGGCCAAAGTGCCTCGAGCGGTTTACTTCGAGAAACGCCTTTAATAATCCCGCATCCATTACTTTATTCTCTCGTTAAACATTGTTTTATCATGGCTGGATTTATTGTTGCTTCTACAGACTAAATGACGGCCAGTAATGTTAATCGAAAAAAGTGATTGTGACATGCGGTTTTATTCACTTTACTCGCAGGAATCATTGGCATAAAAATCACCCAATTCTACCACTCTGACAGAAGCGCGGCAGAACAAACAACCTTCTATATTTACACACGGAATGATATACATGAAAACTGCAACATTATTAATAATACTATCATTGGCGGCATCATTAAATACAGTATATGCTACTGAAGAGTCAACCAATGCTAATGATATAACCGCCTATTGTACTGAGCAGGCACAGCTGGCCGGCATTGAAGATACGACTGAATTAAAGCAATATATGCAAGATTGTGTCGATAGTTATACTGGCTCAAGCGGCGAATAGAAGTCATTGAGGCTTATTAGCATGACTTGCCTATAAGACATCGGCTGTCGTCTTGTTTTAAAATTCCCCGGTTCCAGCCGGGGTTTTTTATGCTTGTTACGATTAGAATAATTCCTGTTAACAGACCTGGTGAAGTCTCATGGTGAATAATATGTTCGGTTCGCTAAGAATGATTATTCAGGAGGTAAATGATGCCTCAGATCTGCAACATGCACTCAATGTTATCGTACAACGTACCAGAGAACTGATGCATGCCGACGCAGTGTCAGTCTATTTTCGCGATGAGAAAACAGCGCAGTTAGTGTTGATGGCGACCGATGGCCTGAATCAGGATGCGATCGGTAAGGTCAGGCTGGATCCGGACCAGGGACTGGTTGGGCTGGTGCTTACTCATGCTGAGCCGGTCAATATAAAAGATGCTCATACACATCCCAGTTATCGATTTATCACCGAAACGGGTGAGACCTCATTTCATGGTTTTCTTGGCGTTCCCATTATTCAGCATCGTCATGCGCTAGGCGTTCTGGTCGTGCGTCAGACCCTGAAAAGACGTTTTTCAGAAAATGAAGAGACGTTCCTGGTGACGTTGGCTGCGCAATTGGCGGGAGCGATTTCATACGCAGAGAAAAAAGGTGAGTTAAGTAACTTGCTGGATGACCTCAATACGGATTCGTTTAACATAAAAGGCTTGCGTGGTTCTCCGGGTCTCGCCATCGGGGCAGTGCAGGTCGTCTACCCGCCTGCGAACCTCGATGCGGTGCCTGATAATGTTATTACGCCAGACGAGATCGATGAGCATATAGATGCATTTACTCGAGCAGTAGACCACGTCGAACACGAATACCAGGAACTCTCGCAACGGATGCAAGGCGCCATATCGAATGAAGAGTTAGCCCTTTTCGATGTGTTTGCACTGATGTTAAAAAGCGATTCTTTAATAGAAGCAACCATCGATCGTATAAGAGCAGGCCAGTGGGCTCAGGGCGCTTTGCGTAAAACTATAGCGGAGCATGTCAAACAGTTTGATGCTATGGATGATGCTTATCTGCGGGAACGCGCGGTTGATATAAAAGATCTGGGTCGGCGTATCCTGATGCATCTGCAGGCACAGCAAACAAGCAGCCGAGAAATATCAGGGCCGATCGTTCTTGTCGGCGAAGAGGTGACGGTCTCACAACTTGCGGAAGTGCCTCTGCAATATCTGGTCGCCATCGTATCAACAAAAGGTTCCGCCTCATCACATGTCTCGATACTCTCTCACGCACTGGGCATCCCTTCGGTGATGGGTCTGGATAATCTGCCTGTCAACCGAATCGAGGGTCAGCAGATAGTGGTTGACGGTTATAGCGGACAGATCGTTGTCAGACCTTCACCAGTCATCCTGCAGGAGTATCAGCGTTTGATCAGCGAAGAGAAAATGCTTGATGCTGAACTCGAAGAGCTGATCGACAAGCCTTCTGAAACGCTCGACGGTATGCATGTTCCCTTACTGGTTAATACCGGTTTACTGTCAGATATTTCGCCCTCCTTGCAAAGTGGTGCTGAAGGAGTTGGTCTGTATCGTACCGAAATACCTTTCCTTATGCGCGATGGTTTTCCAGGAGAAGATGAACAGGCGCAGATCTATCAGCAGGTTCTGCAGGGTTTTTCTCCGCGTCCGGTAAATTTTCGTACACTGGATATCGGCGGTGATAAAGCACTGCCGTATTTTCCTGTGGTTGAGGATAATCCTTTTTTGGGCTGGCGTGGCATACGTATCATGCTGGATCATCCGGAAATATTCTTAACTCAGATCAGGGCAATACTAAAAGTTAATATCTACCAGAATAATCTACGTTTGATGTTACCGATGATCAGTGATGTTGGTGAGGTCGATGAGGCTATCGGTTTGATTAAAAAAGCTCATAAAGAATTAACCGATGAAGGTTTAGATATCCCCTTTCCGATTATCGGTCTGATGATAGAAGTGCCTTCTGCGGTTTACCAGATGGGGGCTTTAGTGAAACGCGTAGACTTCTTCTCTGTCGGCAGTAACGATCTGACGCAATATTTGCTGGCCGTTGATAGAAACAATAAACAGGTAGCTGAGCTTTATAATTGTTTGCACCCGTCTGTTTTGCATTCGATTCAGCACATCGTGAGTGTTGCTCACAAACAAAATAAAACAGTCAGTGTCTGTGGCGAGATGGCGGGCGATCCAGCGTCAGCGCTGGTGCTAGTTGGCATGGGGGTTGATAGTTTGAGTATGAGTGTGGGAAGTCTGCTGAGAGTAAAGCGTGTGATTCGGTCATTTTCACAGCAGCAGGCGCAACAGCTGAGTAGTCAAGCATTAGGCATGGAGAGAGTTGAAGATATCCGGCTATTACTCAATGAGTCACTAGAATATGCAGGGATAGGCGGTTTAGTCCGGGCAGGTAAGTGATTCACGACCAGAGATTAAGGTCTGTTGCCGATTAATGTTGTTTATCCATTTATTGCCTGTGATTGTTTTTTTCAGCCTTATATTACGAGGATGACTAAATAAATAAAAGCCGTTGCGATCATAAACAATGCCGTGATGTCGAGGTGTTTTTTATATATTTTCATTATCAGTACTCCATAATGCTGATGG
>JBFFVI010000249.1:0-3398 GCA_041570895.1 Gammaproteobacteria bacterium | reverse complement strand
TTCCAGGTGCATCACCATGTCTTCGTAATCTTTTATTGCATGCAGGTAGACCCACGGCAGTTTGTATTCACCATCGATGCCCTGTTGGTACCATGGCTGGTGCATATGCCAGCACAAAACAAAATTAAGGCCTTTGCTCATTGTAAGATCCGCATGTTTTTATTATCTGTCATTATGTGGAGGTGTAAGATTTTAACATTTCTTTATCAACCATATAGAGGTGCTGTCCCAGCATTTCCGGGGTCACCAGTACGATACCGCTATCTGTGACATGGTAGCGTTTTCGGTCTGCCTCGATATCCTCGCCGATAACCGTACCATCTTCGATTGTGCATGCCTTATCGATTATCGCGCGTGTTATACGGCAATTTTCTCCGATGGATACTTTCGGCAGGATAACGCTGTCTTTGATCATCGAACCGCGTTCGATTTCAGTGGCAAAAAAGATGACCGAGCGTTTGACACGGGCACCTGACAATATGCAGCCACCTGAGACCAGTGAATCGATCGCCTGGCCGCGGACATCTTCATCGTCAAAGATAAATTTTGCCGGAGGATGCTGGGTCTGATAGGTCCAGATCGGCCAGTCTCGGGAGTACAGATTGAGTTCGGGTTCGATGTCACACAGCTCCATGTTGGCCTTCCAGTAGGAGTCAAGGTTACCCACATCTCGCCAGTATGCGTTACTGCCATCGTGATTTTTGAACGGATAAGCGTGCGCGTTGCAGGTCTTGATGCTCTTTGGCACGATATCTTTACCAAAATCATGTGCTGAACCGGCTTCTTCCGCATCGGCGATCAGGCTGGCGTAAAGATAGGCGGTAGAGAAGATATATATCCCCATCGATGCCAGCGCTTTGTCGGGCTGTCCGGGCAATGCTTCCGGGTCATCCGGTTTTTCGGTGAATTTTGTTATCCGGAAATTTTCATCAACTGACATGACGCCAAATTCTTTCGCTTCTTCACGCGGCACTTCGATGCAGCCGACAGTCAGATCTGATCCCGAAGTGACGTGCTGGTAAAGCATCTTTGAATAGTCCATGGTGTAGATATGGTCACCGCCGAGGACGATGACATTGTCGGGTTCGTGACGACGGATGATATCGATGTTTTGATATAAGGCATCGGCTGTGCCCCGATACCATTCATTATCAACACGCTGCTGCGCGGGGATGAGTTCGACAAACTCACCGATCTCGGCGCGCATGAATCCCCAGGCACGCTGTAGATGACGGATAAGCGAATGGGATTTGTACTGAGTTAAGACACCGATGCGACGTAGACCAGAATTGACGCAATTGGATAAGGCAAAATCGATGATCCGGTATTTACCGCCAAACGGTACAGCCGGTTTGGCACGCCACTTGGTAAGCCCTTTCAATCTTGAACCTGCACCGCCCGCCAGTATCAGTACCAGCGTTTTACGTGTTAGTTCTGAGCCCATGTTAGCGTCTGTGTAGTAACGGTAGTTTTTAGACTGTGATTTTGATTTTCTGGTCATTTGTATACCTGTTGTGTGCGTACTGCTTCCGCCATGGCGCCGAGTACGCCGATGCGTTCATTAGTGACAAGATAAACAGCAATCTGCTCGACCAGCTGGCGCATGCGACCCTTGTTAAGGTAGGCATTGATAAAGTCGTCGGATTGCATTTTTTTAACTATTTTAGCCGCGATACCGCCGGTGATGAAAATACCGCCAAACGGTTTGAATAATAGCGCGATGTTGCCAATATATGCGCCGTATATCTGCACGAACAGTGACAGCGCTTTGTCGGCTGTAACATCCGTTTCTGTATGGCTGTTGACCCATTCTGCCGTAATATCTTTCTTCTGTGTATCAGTGATTTCCTTACCGGCAAAAAACTCGTATAAGCAAACCAGGCCATCACCCGATAATATCCGTTCATATGAGACGTGACCGTGACGTTGCTGTAAGAACTTGAGCAGATGTATCTGTGTCTCATCAACGGGGGCAAAATCGATGTGTCCGCCTTCTGTATCATAGGCGCGCAATGTTTCATGGCCGTTAAGCTGTTTATCCTGGTCGCCTTTTTGTGCCCAGGAAACCCCTAATCCAGTCCCTGCGCCGACAGCGACCCGGGTGTTATTATTACGTAATATGACTGGATCCTGTATGCCGGGATTTAAGATGATCTGGTCTTTCTCAAGGAGTTGGCTGGTACCGAAGGCTGAAGCCTGAAAATCGTTGATGAATGAGATATTCTTAATGCCGAAAGTGTCTGTCAATGACTGCTTGTCGATGACCCAGGGTAAGTTGGTTAAACGCGCTGAATCTGCATTTACCAGACCCGGTAGCGCCAGCGCTAATGTTTCGATCTCACTGGCCGATGTGCCGCTATCATGAATAAAGGTTTCTAACAGGGGTTCAAAACTTTCGAAATCCCTGCTCTTGTAACATGCTTCATACAATATTTGTTCAGGCGACTCTGCACTGGCACATAGCAACCGGGTTTTTGTACCACCTACATCTGCGGCAAGAATATTCATCGTATAAGCTCAGCTGATCTTCTGGTTAGATCATACTTCGTAAGTCGTAGAGGCGACCTTGCCGCCATGGCCGGTCCAGTCGGTATGAAAAAATTCACCACGTTTATGATCGATACGCTCATAGGTATGCGCGCCGAAGTAGTCACGCTGCGCCTGCAACAGGTTGGCCGGCAGGCGTTCACTGCGATAACCATCGAAATAGGATAATGCCGAAGAAAACGCAGGTGCCGGAATGGCATTTTCAACGGCGAGTATGACGGCTTTACGCCAGCCAGCTTCCGCTGATTTCAGCGCTCGTGTGAAAAATGAATCAAGCGCCAGGTTTTCCAGTTCTGGGTTTTTATCATAGGCATCTTTTATGTTGCCGAGGAAAGTGCTGCGGATGATGCAACCACCGCGCCACATCAGTGCGATCTCACCGTAGTTGAGATCCCAGCCGTAGTCCTTTGCGGCCTCGCGCATGAGCATAAAACCCTGTGCATAGGAGATTATTTTTGATGCGTACAAGGCATCACGAAGCGCATTGATGATTTCCTTATTATTGACTGTCTGCGTAATTACAGGACGTGGACCAAGTATGGCTGCGGCACGTACACGTTCGTCTTTTAGTGAAGAAAGTACGCGGGCAAAGACAGATTCACCGATCAGGGTTAATGGCACACCTAGATCGAGCGCGCTGATGCCGGTCCATTTGCCGGTGCCTTTCTGCCCGGCAGTGTCGAGTATCTTGTCTACCAGCGGTTCGCCATCTTCATCTTTGACGGCAAGGATGTCTTTGGTGATGTCGATCAGGTAGGAGTCGAGTACACCAGTGTTCCATTCTGCAAAAACCTGCTGCATCTCATCGCAGCTCATGCCTAATGCATGTTCCATCAATGAATAAGCTTCGC
>JBFFVI010000248.1:0-3404 GCA_041570895.1 Gammaproteobacteria bacterium | reverse complement strand
GGTATTAACATCGACCGTGGTCATGGCTTCTGTTTGATCGATGATCAGGTAGCCGCCTGATTTGAGCTGAACTTTTCGTTCCAGCCCTTTTTGAATTTCATCCTCAACGCCATGGAGGTCAAAGATCGGTCGCTCACCAGGATAATGTTCTATAAATCCAGCAATCTCGGGGACATATTTTTCTGCAAACTCCAGCATAGCCAGATAGGTTTCTCGTGAATCAACTTTGATCTCATCGAGACTTTCATCAACCATGTCTCTAAGTACACGCAAAAACAAAGGCAGATCTTTATGAACGACATTGCCAGCTTTTATCTCTGCGCTATTGTTTATGTTTTCCCATAAACGATTAAGGTACTTAATATCGCTGGCTATAGATTCTTTATCAGCAACCTCTGCAGCCGTTCGCAGAATATAACCGGCTTCTTTTATTCGATGCTCCTGCTCCAGCAAAATATTTTTCAGGCGCTCACGATCTTCTTCTTTTTCGATACGCGAAGATACGCCGATATTATCGGCATTAGGCATAAACACCAGGTAACGTGAAGGGATCGTAATATTGGTTGTTAACCTCGCACCCTTCGTCCCTAACTGATCTTTAAGTACCTGCACCAGTATTTCCTGGCCTTCCCTCAATACCTGTCCGATGTGCACAACGTCATCAAAATTTTTACTTTTATTAGCCACATCAGAAACATGAAGAAAGGCAGCTTTTTCAAGGCCGATTTCAACAAATGCCGCTTCCATACCAGGCAGCACACGCGCCACTTTGCCTTTATACACATTACCAACAAGGCCGCGGCTTCTGCTCCGTTCTATATAGACATCATGCAACATGCCATTTTCCAGAATCGCAACACGTGTCTCCTGAGGCGTAATGTTAATTAATATTTCCTTACTCATAGTTCTTATCTTATCTTATTTTATTTTTATTATTGTTTAATGGATTAATGCCACATTGTTTGAGTAATTGAACTGTTTCAAATAATGGCAAACCCATCACACCAGAGAAGCTACCGTTTAAATTTTTCACGAACTGCGCAGCGAGACCCTGGATCGCATAACTGCCAGCTTTATCATCTGCCTCACCAGTCGCGACATAACCTTCAATCTCCTGCGGCTCCAGCTCGTTGAACAAGACCTCACTTCTGCTGGTATCGATAATTTTTTTATCTTCAGTAACTATAGCCACAGATGTGAGTACCGTATGTTTCTGCCCAGAAAGCTGCTGCAACATCTCTTTTGCCTGCAGCCGGTTTTCTGGCTTACCCAAAACGATGCCGTCAATGACCACGATGGTATCAGAACCCATGACCGGTAGCTTCTGACTATTCTTTATTATCGCAAAACCGCGTTCCGCTTTTTCCATGGCCAGACGTTGCACATACTCTCTTACCGGTTCGCCCGGTCTTCTTGATTCATCGATATCGACCGATTGCACGATCGCTGTGACACCTATCTGTTCCAGCAGTTCACATCGACGCGGCGAAGCCGAAGCTAGAATTACCTGGGCAGATGCGGTCATACTTCGGCTCGTGCTCAATAGCTCAGGCACGATGGTAAGGATGATTGTTCAATATGCTCCATGCGCGATAGATCTGCTCCAGTAAAATCACACGTACCAGCGGGTGAGGAAAAGTTAGCGCAGACAAGGATAGCTTCAAAGATGCTTGAGATAATAGCTCATCTGACACGCCATCAGGCCCGCCGATAACGATCGAGACATCCTGCGCCTGTTGTAACCAGCCTTCTAAAATCGCAGACAACTTCATCGTGCTTATCGATTTGCCGACGACATCAAGAACGACCAGCAGCGAACCTTTAGGTACTGCCGCGAGTATCTTCCTGCTCTCGTCACGGATGATCCGGGGAATGTCCGGGTTTTTACCGCGTTTGATCAGCGGCAAAAGGATTGCGTTTATCTGGATCTCAGCAGGCAGTCGTCTACCGTAGTCGTTGCTGGCGACTTCCACCCAGTCTGGCATCTTGTTTCCAACCGCTATCAGATTTATTTTCACGATAACTCTATGAGCCCTTGATCAAGGGCCATATCAAATAGCATCCTGCCCTTTGCGATGTACCATATCGACCGACCATAAACTTTCCAGGTCATAATATTCACGCGCCTGTTTCTGCATGACGTGCACGATGACGTCACCCAGGTCGACCAGTACCCACTCACCATCTTCTTCGCCTTCGGTACCCAGATGCGGCGCTCCGGCTTTTTTTACTTCCACAGCGACGTTGTTCGCAATTGATCTGACATGACGGCTAGACGAACCAGTGGCGACGATTACCCAGTCAGTCACGGTTGTTTTGCCTTTTACGTCAAGGACAAGAATATCTTCAGCTTTGACATCTTCCAGGGCATCAATCGCAAGTTGTTTAAGTTCATCAATCGTCATCTATATAAAACCTCTTAGTTGCAGATACTCTTCTTCGGGCATCCACTGACTTACATCTTTATTGGCCATTAACATCGCCCTGATCTGGGTCGATGAAATATCCAGTTGTGGAACTGATTTTAGCAGGATTTTACCTGTCGCTCCTGATGTAATCTCATTAATATCATCTGTCATCCTATCGCAAAGGAACTGATAATCACTGGCCGTCATCTGCTCTGCGATGGCACTTTTCTCGAATCCTGGCCGCGTCGTCACCACCAGATGGCATAGCTTGAATAATGAGCGCCACTGGTACCATGAGCTGATTCCCATAAACGCATCCATACCAATGATCAGGCACAGATCTTCATCAGGAAAATCCTCGCGTAGCGACTTCAGCGTATCAACCATATAAGACTGACCTTCACGATCAAGTTCACGCTCATCGATAACGATATCGGGATAAGCGTGCAATGCAGTTTTCAACAGGGCCAGGCGCTGCTCGACACTCAGCCAGGGAGGCGCACGATGCGGCGGTATACGGTTAGGGATAAAACGCAGCTGGCTCAGGTTGAGCGCCTGCTTAACACTGAGCGCAGGTTTGATATGACCGTAGTGTACCGGGTCAAACGTGCCGCCAAATACGCCTATCATGTCAGCATCTTTGCGGTATGTGAGAGAGGTAAACTACTGACGGATATGGCCATCACCCAGGACGACATACTTCTGACTGGTCAAACCCTCCAGACCAACCGGACCGCGGGCATGCAGCTTATCGGTACTGATACCAATCTCGGCGCCCAGGCCATATTCGAAACCATCAGCAAATCGCGTAGAAGCATTAACCATTACCGAGCTGGAGTCCACCTCACGTAAAAATTGACGTGATCTGGTATAGTTTTCGGTAACGATCGATTCGGTGTGTTGTGAACTGTAACGGTTGATATGACTAATCGCGTCATCGATACCCTGCACTATCTTGATCGACAGGATCGGCGCCAGATATTCGGTTGACCAGTC
>JBFFVI010000247.1:0-3422 GCA_041570895.1 Gammaproteobacteria bacterium | reverse complement strand
GTTATGACGTCATTTTGCTGCCAATGATGCTAGACCAGGTAGCCGATAACCCCGAGCTGATGCAGGCTGATGGTATTCATCCGAAAGCTGAAGCGCAACCAAAGATCATGCAAAATATCTGGTCAGCGTTAAAACCGTTACTGGACATAGCAGACAATAAATAACCATGAATCAAATAAATCCCGAAAAATTATTACATTCGAAATGGACTGCATTGCAGGTAACACAGAAAGAACGGCATTTTATCGTCAGCCGCCTTAAGCATGCAGATGATGAAACAGTTGTAAGCTGTGAACTGGAAGCGATAATCAATAAAAATGTCTATCAGATAGACTGGCAGCAACTGAAAGATTCCAGCCGCTGGCTGATGGGATGGAAATGAATAGCGCTGACAGGAAGCAGCGTTTCATAGAGAACTTTTAGTGCTCGAAGTCAGGTATCGGCATCCTGATCCATCACCACACTATCGAGCCGTGCAGAACGGGTATCCGGTATCGGCAGATTATCCGCTGCATGATAACTGAACACCAGCGAGTATTTCGCCTCTTTGGTTTTATTTTCGCCGGCAAGATGAAATGTTCGGCAATGAAAAAATATTACGTCGCCGGCTTTTAATTCGGCATCCACAGCAGAGTCGATCAAGGCCTGGTTCTCTGCCAGATCATGACGCAGAAACAGGTCGGCATCAAATCGACCACGATCGAGTTCGAGTTTGTGCGATCCGGGTATGAACTTCATCCCGCCCTTCTCGCTGTATTCATCGCCTAATGCCAGCCAGACATTGACCAGTTCAGGACGATCGAAACTCCAGTAACGGATGTCCTGGTGCCAGCCGGTTTTACTGCTGTATTCAGGCATCTTGGTCATGATGCAGTTATGATGGTTCTGCGTCAGCAGCAACTTATCCGTATCGATCAGTTGTTTGACAGCTGGCACCACTTCTCTCGAGCTTGCCCATTGTCGAAATACGCCATCGCGCGCATAGGCATTCAACAGACGGCGCGGTGTATTACCGCCAGGTGCGGACTGATTGATCGGGGCACCGGGATAACGCACATCGGTTTCATATTCCAGCGGACCTAATGCAGGTTTTAAAGATGCTTCTACGTTTTCGATCATGCCTTGACATAAAGCTGTGGGCGCGAGCTGGCGTACGATCAGATAACCGTCACGCATAAATTGCTGCAGCTGTATTTCAGTCAGGGGGCCAGCGATTACTGGTTTTGCTAAATTCGACATCGGCTGATTATAAATTTTGCTTATCGCTCACGCCAGCATTTTTAATCGTCCAGCGGATAAATAGTTTGCTCCCAGAACCAGGATCACAACAACATAAAGCTGAAGTATTAGCGAATATGTTAGATAACAATTCGCTGGAGAGCCATTAAAAATGACATTAAAAAGGCTCAGAGAATAGTCACTCTCTGAGCCCTGCTGGCATCACTGATCAGACGCAACCTGTTGGTTTAGGTAAACCGCCATATTTCGTTATCGGTTTCATCGGACCGGTCATCCACATTTTGAATATTTCCTTTTGATCAACGCCGATGTATTTGGAAAATTTGCGAATCGGTGGAACCACTGCGTTATCTTCATAGTATTCTCGTGCCTTGAGAATCTGCTGCCATTTGTCGTCATCGAGCTCCACCCCGTCGGCTTCCGCCATGGCACGGCCTATTTCAGGTGTCCAGGTGTTCATATCGACCAGGTATCCATCACCATCACGTTCCAGATCTTGCATTTGTCTTGCCTCGTAAATTGTTATTGCTGTTTGTACTTAGATCATATATATGAGGACGAATCGGTTGATTTCAAGCGCTTAGCAGCATTATCAAGGTATTGAATAGATTCTGCCAGAGCTCGATGTTTTACACTTCTGCGGGTCTAAATAAGGTATAATTGTCAGAGTTTAGAGCAATAAAGATCTAGACGTACTTCTCATTGCGGGACTCCTTTCATCAAGGCTGTAACCAGACAAGGTTCTCAGCCGACAGCCATCCGCAATCAATCCTGACAGATAAGCAGCATCGTACTGAATTAGTCAACATTTATCAGGGCCAGGCACATTGCTTCACCATAATACGGCCGTAGCGAACAAAGCCAGTACATAAAGAACGAAGCTGGTGATGACGAGGATAAAAATACAGGACAATAAATTATGTATAACGAAGCGAACAATTATAAATACCAGGTAATGCAGGTCGAAAAAACTACCGCCCCTGAGGGTATGCCAGGTGATAACTGGTTTCTCTATGTGATCAAAAAAGGCAATTCAGTAATGGAATGCAAAAAATCAGGGACTCTGCAGAATGTTACCAAACACGCAGAACACGTCGCCGAACTCATTAACCTGCGTAACGTTAGGGGCAATCGAAAGTAACGATATAGCCTCTGTAGTAGTTCAAACTGGTCTGACAGATTACAAAGGTTATCCAGACTAATGCTTAGCGTTCACTAAAGTGACTGCTAATCTCAAAGCTATTGATCAGGGCTATCGTTAACCATCGCTTCTTAGCTTAAGTTCCTTCCTGCCATGAACTAAGATATAGCTTTTGTGCATCGGTCAGTTGATCGATATGGATATTCATCGCCGCTAATTTGAGTTGCGCAATCTCATGGTCAATTTCTGCAGCGACACTGTGTACCGCGTTGTCCAGCTTACCTTTGTTATTGACTAAAAAGATCGCCGCTAATACCTGGTTGGCAAAACTCATGTCCATCACCGCAGAGGGATGACCTTCGGCCGCTGCCAGATTTACCAGCCGTCCATTGGCGAGCAGACGCAGGGTGCGGCCATCTTCTAGCGTGTATTCATCAACGTATTCACGTGGCTGTGATTGCTGGGTACTCAAAGCTTGCAGCGCAGGGATATTAATCTCTACATTAAAGTGACCAGCGTTGGCCAGCACACAACCGTCTTTCATCACCTGCATATGTTCAGTGTCGATGACATGTTTATCGCCGGTAACGGTGATGATGAAATCCGATTGTTTTGCTGCTTCAATTAGCGGCATCACCCGATAGCCATCCATGCTCGCTTCCAGAGCGCGCAGCGCATCCACTTCGGTGACTATCACATGAGCACCGTGGCCTTTGGCGCGCATCGCAATACCACGGCCGCACCAGCCATAACCCACCACGGTAAACGTTTTTCCAGCCAATAAAATATTAGTCGCACGGATAATGCCGTCCAGCGCACTTTGCCCGGTGCCATATCGGTTATCAAACAAGTGTTTAGTCATGGCATCATTGACGGCAATTACCGGAAACTTCAGTGCCTGATCTTTGGCCATGGCGCGCAAACGAATCACGCCGGTGGTGGTCTCTTCGGTTCCGCCCAGCATGTCTGGTAACAATTCGGTACGGGTTTTATGTAGCTCACTGACCAGGTCGGCGCCATCATCCATGGTGATATGCGGTTG
>JBFFVI010000246.1:0-3445 GCA_041570895.1 Gammaproteobacteria bacterium | reverse complement strand
GTACACACTCAGAGAGCCATCTACCATGGACTGTCTGAGTTCGCCCATCAACGCGAGTCGACTAACTGTGTGGTTGTCTTCCGAAGGTTCATATATCGAGTAATCGATCCTTTTCTGTTTGGCATTATACATGGCGATATCTGCACGCTGGAGAAGGATATTGACATCATTCCCATGTGTCGGAAATTCTGCTATGCCAATACTAAGGCCTATTTCCAGGTGGTGACCTTCAACTAGAAAAGGTTTATTGAATGTATCTATTACTTTTTCGACGATTACCGTGGCGTTGGAGATTGGTATGTCAGATAACAATATACCAAACTCATCACCACCCAGTCGCGCTACCAGGTCGTTGCTTCTGAGTGTGGTTTGCAGTCGTTCACCGGCAATCTGCAATACGAAATCGCCGATATGGTGCCCGAGAGTATCATTGATCTCCTTAAACCTGTCCAGGTCGATAAGCAGAATAATAAAGTGATGGTCGACGTGAGTGTTATCAAGTAATTCACGTTGCAATTGATCGTTAAACATTTTCCTGTTCGGCATATCCGTTAACGGATCATGTAAGGCCTGATGCTCAAGCGCCAATGTTTCTCTGCGTATTGCAGATGCGAGTAACTCAAAACGACTCTCAAGTTCATCGATCTGGTCTGCTTTTACGGATAGTGGCTGGATTATATCCATGTCTTCAGAGAATTTAACGACTCGTTGCGTCAGTTTCTGTATCCTCGATGTGATCCAGTACATGACGACACCGAAGACAGAGATAAATAATAAAGCGGTTACCGTTGTTATCTGTCGGTCAGCCTTTAGAACGGCATTGGTTTGTTCAGTGACTTCATCTGTGGGCATGAAAGAAACAAATTTTATCAATAGATCTGATGAGCCTGTATCGAAGTGATCTGCACCGGTTAATAGAAACTTCTGCTGCATATGCCTTAGTTCAGCATTTTTAGGTATCAACGCGTTGTTGCTGCTGACCATTATGCTGGTTTCACTGTCTTTAAGCAGAGCGACCATGCTGCTATCTGATTCGCCATTGAGAGAATGTTTTAATAACTCTTCATCAATCGGACTTGCTATTACCATGACCGGGCCATCTTTATCTGCATTGATGTGCTCGGATGAAAGGACATATGGCTGGCCATCGTACATCGTAATGTAACTTTGGCCGATACTGAGCTCAACCTTGTGTGCTGATATATGCAATAACGACTGTGGAGGCATCGGGTTTTTGTAATGATAAAGCTCCTTCGTCGTGCCATGTTTATCGAGTAACAGCGCATAATGTGGCCAGATATAACTACGCATAATAGACAGTTTAGGCAACCATGGCGGGACTGATTCGTGCAACACTAACTCAGTATCCGTGTTGTTTTTCCACTGTTCGGAAGTGACATAGTCGAGTGCACTGACATTGCTAGCATAAATACGCACTGCCGGATTGAAGGAGTTAATGTGGCCATAGAAGCGAATACGGTGTTCTTTGGCTTCCTCTTTGAATCGTGCGTTCAGGTTTTCCTGAAAGATAGAACTTAGCTGCTCGGTCTGGTATTGATCAGATGCTGCCCACAGTATAATTCCAACAGAGATGGTCAGAATCAACATCGAGGTTGTTAAGGAGAAACGAGAGAGCATCTTGCAGGTAATCTTGATTAGTTGCGCTCGTTGATCACCGGAGCGCCATCAGGTTCAGCGATGAGTTCATCGTTTTTAAATTTCCAACCTGCTAGACGAAGTTCTGAAGCAGGAATAAAACTGTAGCGGCCAGCATTTTCCTCAATATGTTCTCTGATACCGGCGAGCAACTTTTCTGCTTTGTCGTTTTTGCTGCTATCACTGCTCCAGGTGGTCAAATTATAGGTGCGATAAATCGGATACTCAGCTACCAGTAATTTTTCAAGATCATCCGGATGATTACCATCGATACTTAAAATTTTCAGTTCACCTTTGTCTCTGTGTATTTTTAACATGAACGGTGTTTCGTAACCGATGGCGTCTGTATTGTTACTCACCTGTTTGATCATGTCAGATATGGTGCCAACGGGTTGTGCACGTGGACTGAACTCGTCCTGATTTTCGAGTAATGAGCGCCAGTGCCCCGGGCGTTTTTTACAATGAAGTCGGATCACGGGTTTAATTTGTTTGCCAGCTAACTTGTCAAGCTCTGAAGGTTGCTCCGGAACATCAGACCACGATACATATTCCCCCTGGAAAATTTTTCTGGCATCAGCAGTCGATACGTTAATGATGGGATTGCTGGAATTAGTCGTCAAAGCAATCGGAGAAATGGCAACTGTATGAAATCTGAGGCCCGGTAATCTATCTGTTTTACCTGGTGGGCAGCAATAGGTGCCGATATCAACGGATTTTTTTAGCAATTTTTTTGCTGTCGCGCCACAGGAACCCTGTTGGATATCCAGGGTAATCCCCTGTTCGCGTGCAATCTCTTCAACGGCTTTATGTAGAGCAGGATATGTCTGTTGACCAAGCGAAATAACAACATCGACATCACCGACTTTTTTATCGTACTGAATTTTTCGTGATGTAAAATCGTCACCGACTTTAGCGGTGTAATCAGGGTCAGAAAATTCGATATTTTTTAGTGAGTTAGTCTGCTCGGCATGGGCTAGACCAAGAGAGAGTAATAGAAATGCTGATGTAAATGAAAAATTTGCGCTTACTCTCATAAGAAGAATACCTCAGATAAATGTTGGACTACAGGTTATTTTTTCTTATTTAGGTTTACCTGATTGAGTATAGATGAATTCATCGAAAAATGAGTGTTTAAGCAGCAGGGTTAAGACATAAAGCTTATTACATATAAAATTACGCTATGCTCAAATAATAAGCCAATATATTAGAAAATATTAATATTTAACCCAATTACGATAAAAAATCAGGTATAATCCGTATTCAATTTTCGGGTGCACATCGGTCTGCACCTTTTTAAGTGGTAATCTTTTTTTCGATTCACCTCAAAACATAAGTATATTTCCGCCTAGACCGACCTATTTCGTAACAGTATTAGGTAGGCCGATCCCTGGAGAACATTGTTAATGTCATTTGAATCCCTCGGTCTCATGACCGAATTACTTCGTGCTGTGTCAGATAAAGGCTATAGCGTCCCATCACCCATACAGAAACAGGCTATTCCCATCATTCTTGAAGGTCGTGATCTCATGGGTGGCGCACAGACCGGTACCGGTAAAACAGCTGGCTTTACTTTGCCGTTGTTACAACGGTTGATGGAAACCGAGAAACCACATAAAGGCCGTCGTCCTGTTCGTGCCCTGGTGCTTACACCGACCCGAGAGCTGGCTGCACAGGTTGCAGAAAGTGTTCGAGAATACGGACAGCACCTGCCGATAAAATCCACCGTGGTTTTTGGCGGTGTCAGCATCAATCCACAAAAGATGAAGCTGATTAAAGGCGTTGACGTGCT
>JBFFVI010000245.1:0-3447 GCA_041570895.1 Gammaproteobacteria bacterium | reverse complement strand
TTTCAATATGTCTAAATTTGATCAAATAGCACTGGCCGAACAACAGATGATCGAAAATTTTATCGATCATCTATGGATGGAAAACGGCTTAAGTGAAAACACCTTATCGGCATATCGAAATGATCTTGCCGGTTTTTCACTCTGGTTAGCTGAAAAACAGCAGAGTCTGGCTAGTGTTGATACTGGGGCTATTCAGGCTTTTCTGGCTTTTAATTACACCATCAAGCTAAAACGCCGGTCAGTGGCACGTCTGTTATCAACGCTGCGCCGTTTTTATCTATACCTGTTACGTGAAAATAAGATCAGTGAAGATCCTACGCGTTTACTTGAATCACCCAAAGGTGAGCGATCACTACCGCTATCTTTAAATGAGCAGCAGATCGATGATCTGTTAGCTGCGCCCGATACATCAGATGAATTAGGCTTAAGGGACAGGGCGATGCTGGAAGTTCTGTATGCGACTGGATTGCGCGTCAGTGAATTAATCAATCTGCAAACTTCGCAGATCTCATTGCAGCAGGGAGTTATCCGTGTGGTTGGTAAAGGCAATAAGGAGCGATTGGTACCGGTGGGTGAAATCGCACTTGACTGGTTAATGCAATATTACCAGTTGTCACGACCCTGCCTGTTATCGAGATTGCAGTCGGAGAAAAAGCAGCTGAGCCAAAGCAGTGATGTTTTTGTCACCAAACGGGGACGGTCTATGACGCGACAGGCATTCTGGTATATGGTGAAACGTTATGCGCTGGTTGCCGGCATACCCGCCGATCGCTTGTCACCACACACTCTAAGGCATGCTTTTGCGACTCATCTGTTGAACCATGGTGCAGATCTGCGTGTGGTTCAGATGTTATTAGGCCATAGTGATATTTCTACAACACAGATATATACTCATGTCGCAGATCAGCGTTTGCGCGACATGTATAAAAACCATCACCCACGCGCCTAGCTAAAACGTTTATTTATAAGTAATTGAATCAGTAGCTAATATTGAATGACTCGATGTTTGCCGGTATAAGTCGCAGATAAATATTTTAGTTGTATAAACTTTTTGTGGAATTAACTATAATTCACGCTGTCTTGATACCAGACGCTTAATTATTCTTTTGTGGATGCTATGAAATATTTCTCTTTATTTATATTAATTACCTCTTTATTAACAAGTTTTACTGTTTCTGCCGATACGGTGGAAAGCAATGATGATATAACCAGGTTAAAACAGGCGCTGGCGAGAAGTCTGCCTAATGTAGAACCCAGCAGGATCTCTGTTACCCCTGTTACCGGTCTTTATGAGGTAGTCGTAGGCTCTCAGGTCGTGTATATGAGTGTCGATGCCCGTTATATGATCGAAGGTGATCTGATCGATCTGATAACAAAAACGAATGTCAGTGAGAACGCCAAGTCCGCTATCCGCCTGGCAGCGATCGACCAACTGGGCGCTGACAATATGCTGGTTTATAAACCAAAAGAAGCCAAAGATACCATAACGGTCATCACTGATATTAATTGTACTTATTGTCGACGCCTGCACAGTGAGATTCCGGTCTATCTGAAAAACGATGTAGAAGTCAGGTATGTCTTCATGTCCGAGAGAGGTAGTGGTGACGGCATGAAGAAGACGATCAGTGTCTGGTGTTCTGATGATCAGCAACTGGCATTGGATATCGCAAAATCTGGCGGTAAAGTCGAAGACAAGACCTGTGATAATCCGATCCGCCTGCATTCTGCACTGGCGCGTGAACTAGGTGTCCGTGGCACACCGGCTATTATTTTAGAAGATGGCCAGTTATTGCCAGGTTATGTGCAGGCAGATAAATTGATCGCGCAGATCCGCAAGTAGATAAAAGGATAAAAGAAATAACTGCAGTGTAAAGGTTCTATTTTTATTAATAGAAGTTAGTCCAGCCAGATGACTTTTTTGTGGTAGGTGAATAAAACACCGGTTTTTATCGCATGTCCAGGCCACAGTTTTTCAACACCATTACGGTAGTACGTTAATTGTGCAGAAAACTGTTGTGCCGCTTCTTGTAGTGTTTCGCCTTCAGCTAACTGGTGCGATTTGTAATCGATGATCAATATGCTGTCTTCTGTTTTGATCAGTCTATCAATAACACCGTAAATAGCCTGTTCTCCTGCCATGTACATTAGCGGCATCTCATTGTATGTCTGCGCTGTGTTAGCTGGTTTAAAGATGATTTCACAATCTGGATGCTTGACTGTCGCAATGGCTTCCTCAAAACAACCATCAAGGTGTTCAAGATACGCGGGCTTCTGTAATGTTACTTCGGTTTTAATCCGCTGACGGATGTTATTAATGACCTGTTGCGATGCAGGCTGGTTTTCTGCATTGCAAAGCAGTTCTATCATGCGGTGGATGATAATGCCCCGCCATATGGCCAGATCCCGATTTGCATCCTTAGCTACCGTTATTGTTTTATCCTCATCGTCAGCCGCTACGATGTTTTCTTCCGTGTTCAGACTGGGTGTGGTTATACCGGGTATTGTGGCCAGCTCAATCGGTTTTAAAAGGCGTTGATCAATCTCCACAGGGAGGGCGGCGGCAGTTTCAGCGCGCTCTGCTGGTGTCACCGTGGCGCGGTCATATGACAGGTGTAAGTATAACTTTCCGTTTATTTCATCGATACCAGTTTCAGATTCGGCTATGTCTTTCAAGCCGTTAGCGATGATCTGATACCAGCTATTCTGCTGTCTTCTGCTACTGGCAATGCCACTGATATAAAGTTGCTCACGAGCTCGGGTGAGAGCGACATAGAGTAAATTCAGCTCTTCTCTTGATTGTTCATTAAGTTTTTCCTGCTGTAGCTTTGCGGTGATCTGATCGGTGTTGTCTTTACTCAGTTGTAGCTGGAAGTTTGCTGGTTGTGGTTTGTTTGCCGGCCAGCGAATCAAGCTGGCATAAGCATTCTTATTGCCTGGTGTGCTGTTGCAGTCAGCGAGGAATACCACGGGCGCCTCCAGTCCTTTGCTGCCGTGTATAGTCATTAACCTGACACGGGATTCGTTACTTTGTGATAATGGTTCTTCAGGCGGATTTGAAGAGTAATTTTTTAAGTGATGCAGGTTTTGTAAAAATCGAGTGATGCTCGGATAACGGCCACTATCGGTTTCAAGTGAAAGTTCTAAAAAGCGTTGGCAGTTGGCGGCAACCTTTTGCTGGTTCTCTTTTCTGTTGGCGGCAATATATCGCTTGATGATATTGCCTTGCGAATAAATTTTATCCAGGCAGTCATGTACGGGTAATTGTTCAGCCATCTTCTGCCAACGTGGTAATAAGGCGGCTGCCCTCTGTAATGCTTTACTGAGAGCTGGTCTATCGGCTGTATTACCAGGCTCGGCAGCCAGCAGTAACAGACGGTCGTACCAATGTGTTACGTTTTTATTTGGTGTTGCCTGGTAACGAGCCAGCTGTATCAAGTCTTCATCGCT
>JBFFVI010000244.1:0-3447 GCA_041570895.1 Gammaproteobacteria bacterium | reverse complement strand
GGTACCGAAGTCGTCAAGAACAAAACCGCACTTCAGGGCTTTGAGTTTGTGCGATAGAGACTTCGCATTTTTTAAGTTGGTAACGGCGACTGTCTCTTTAACTTCAAAGTTTAAAGTATGGTCCGGTATCTTTTTCTCTTTTATCTGATAACTTAACCATTCGATGAGGGTGGCATCTTTCAGCGATGAAGCTGATAGTTTGATAAAGAACCGTGTCTTTTTGCCGGCTTTTTGTCTGTCAATGAATTCCTGAATGGTTTTATATAATACCCAGCGGTCGATGGCTATGGCCATGCCGATACGCTCGGCAGCAGGCAGAAAATCCTGTGGCATAATGACCTGCTCGTTGTCGTCAGTCTCAAGTCTTACGAATACCTCATAACGCTCATCGGTATCGCCATGCAAACTGACGATGGGCTGATAATGTAATAAAAATCTATCGTTTTTAAGTGCGTCGGTAAGCTGTTCTTTAAACTTGGTATCGACCTCATGTTTTGTTAGTTCGCCTTTCTCAGGAACATAGGTGTGGATCTGGTTCGCACCTTTCTTTGTTGCAGATGCGAGCGCTTTTTCAGTACGTGCAAGCACGTCGGTATATTCTGGTGATTCGTTATCGATCAGTGCGATACCTATACAGCAGGTCGTGTTGATATTGGTGTCGTTTATTTCGGTCTCGAGCTGTGATATGGCTTTTTGAAGCTCGGCCGCATAAGTTTCGATAGTGTCTTTATTGTAATCAACAGCTATGACAGTAAAACTGTCATGTGTATAACGTGACAGTACGTCATCATCACGGACACAGCTGCTCAATACCCTGGCGGCCTCAACGATATATTTATCTGATTCTATGACACCGACAGTGTTTTTGATGTTGTCAAAATTATCGATATGAATTTCCAGCAGTGCGGCCGTGTATTTGCCTTTTTCACAGTCTTCGATGGTATCTTCAAGTTTTTCGATACTGTACTGACGGTTGAACAAACCGGTTAATTGATCTTTTTGGCTCAGCAGTTTTAACTGTTTTTCTAGTTCTTCTGAGTTGACGTCTTCTTTTCGAATGATGATCTGTACGCAGGGTTCACCATCAATCTGTGCTGCTGAAAATTCCATCTCGCCACTGAACTCTTCGCCATCCGGTTTGTGTAACTGGGTGTCGAGGTGCTCAACGGCAGCGTCATTTTTAGTGTAGTTCCGCAGAAATGCTTTAAATTCATCCCGTCCTTCAGAGGCGACCATATCAAGAATAGGCATGCCTTCGAGATCATCGGATTCTTCGATGCCAAACATGTCCAGGTAAGATCTGTTTGAATACACATGCATGCCTTCATGTATGTAGGCGATTGCATCGCGTGAGCTGTCCAGTAATGAGGTGCAGCGTCTTTCAGATTCTTTAAGTGATTTTGACAGTGTAGACAATTGTCTTGCGCTGATAAAAGACTGGTGTTCTCGGGCAATGATCAATAACAGGTGGTTGATATCAGTAAAGCTGGTGGCATCTACGGCCCCCGCACGCATCGCACTGGTGACATCAGGCTGTTCATTTTTATTAACAGCAATAACGCGGCAAGCTTCAGTTTTTTTATCTTTTTTCAGGCAGTCGACAGTTTCTTTGAGTGATATCAGCTCCATGCCTTCAAAATAAATCACTATATCGGGTACCTGTGCAGCTACGGCTTCGAGTAAGTCTTCGTCATCTTCAACGCGAGTTGATCTGGCGGTATACCCTGTTGTCCTTAACTGGCTGACGATTTTTTCTTCACTATCGAAAGAATCATCAATAACAATTAAGTTAATTATTTTATCGTCCACTAAAGGTATCCAAAAAATCTGATCTTGAAAAACTCAGGGGTGTCCCAGAGGAGTGTGTTATAACGATGACCAGAGTTCGTCGAAGTCATCTTTATTTTTTGTTGCTTCTTCTTTTTTAACCTGTTTTCTTATGCGCTGGTCTTCTACTGTGTTTTTATAACTGAACTGGGTGAAAGAACCTGTATGTTCTTTAGTTTCACCTAAAGTTATATTTACTTTATGGTCTAATACCTGCACCACGAGTTTATCATTTGTTTTAAATGCGTGTGAAGGTAAAATTGTGCTTGACGGTTGTTTCAATGCTTTTATTCCAGGCAGCATCAAACATTCGAAAGGGACTTCGTTTGGACGATTAACTCGCTGTGCATTGGCATTAACCACTTTTGGTGAAATCACCTGCACGCCGATTTGGAGTCCTTTTTTATGGGTAAATTGCATCCAGCGTATAACGCCGACGCGCCATTCAAAATTATTGTTTGCGTCAAATTCCTGAAGTGCTATCAATTCACCTATCTGTGCTTTTGAAGTGTCGTCAGAATTCCAGCGTAAACAATAACCGCCGGCGCTGATATTGACTACATCCCAGTGAGCATCGGCATTTTCCTGGCGGGCTTTGAGTAGCTGTTCACTTTCTAGTTGCTGCCGTTTGGCATAGGTATCCGTTAACGCGCGGCCTTTAGCTACCATGTCCCAGGCGTTATCGTCATCGTGATCAATTTCGGTGTGCGTGACAAATCCCTGCGAACGCCTCTCATCATCTGTGGTGATCGTCTCCAGAGTGAAATCAGGGTCCTGCCGGGCGGAAGTCGCTGTGCGAATGATGCCGGATCTGGCATCAAATGAACCTTCTCTTTTTTTCGAATTACGGATAGCTTTGGCGACTTTGACCAGGCCGATAGCTACATTGATGTGACCCTGTCTATCGGCTCTTGAGAATCGACGTTTTGCACTTTCTCCCCAGGAGCTAACCAGGGCATTGAGTGTCTCAAGCGGAATTGCATCACCGATAGCCAGTTTCTGTTTCTGTTTTTTTTGTATATCTATCAAATCCTTTACATGTGAAACTAATTTTTCAGCATCCAGGGTTCTGATTATGACGTCGTCAGCTAGATCTTCTTTACTGAGATAGTTGGGTGCTGAATCTTCACGTATCCTCATGCGGAAAAGACGATCGACCATGTTCTCTGATGCGTCACGACCGATGCTTGCATAGTCTGCCCATCTATAAAGTTCTTTAAAGACACGCTCGCTGTCACGTTGTCTTAAAGCAATCGGGCGAGCCAGGGTGAACAGTAAAATCTGTTTGTAGCTGTTTTCGATACTGGTTTTACCCTGTTCCTTTTCGTCGTCGACAACAACCTTATCGGTAAGGTTTTTGCTCTCTGCATAGATATAGAGCTGGTGAGTATCATGCCACAGTTTTTCGGGGCAGGGTTCATACACCTCGCTAGATCGTAATAACATCTCTGACAGATAGTTAATCGCTCGGCAGATGGCAATACTGAGTGATTTATCATCGATTTTAGAATCGACGCCATTGGCGGCTTCATAAGCAATAATTTCGTAGCCGTATATTAATTCCTGTAATAGTGACTGGTTCAGGTTGACAATTTTTTGGCTTTTCTCTGGTAGCGGCAG
>JBFFVI010000243.1:0-3474 GCA_041570895.1 Gammaproteobacteria bacterium | reverse complement strand
TTTTCCAGAGTTTTTTAAGTGTTATTACCCGTTTTTGATTTACCGAGCAGCTTGTTATGGATGCCATAAGTTTAAGTATTTTTGCCAATCGTATCGATGCTATTTGTGGCGAGATGGGGGCGACCCTGCAAAAATCTGCTTTCTCTCCCAATATCCGTGATCGCCTGGATTACTCATGTGCCATTTTTGATGCGGCTGGTGAATTATGCGCGCAAGCTGCTCATATTCCAGTACATTTGGGCAGTATGGCGTTCGCCATGCGTGATGTAGTTAGTCTGGTTAACTGGTCATCAGGGGACATGATCGTGCTCAATGACCCCTATAAAGGTGGTACTCATTTACCTGATGTTACATTGATAGCGCCAGTATTTGTTGGCGTCAAATTGATCGGATTTGTCGCTAATCGCGCCCATCATGCTGATATTGGCGCTGAATCGCCCGGATCGATGCCTTTGTCTTCCAGTTTATTCGAAGAAGGTTTGATTATAGAACCGACGTTTATCGTTAAAAATCATGAGATCGAGCAAGATTACTTTGCTGTTCTAATGAAAAATATGCGAAATAAAGAGGAATCTTCGGGTGATTTCATCGCGCAGATTGCAGCGAATCGATGCGGCTTAAAACGTCTGCAGTTCCTGATAGAAAAAATAGGCAGAGACGAATATCTGCGCAGCCTGCGCGATTTAAATAATTATGCCGCAGTATTAGCGGAGAATAGCCTGTCAGATATTAACGATGGCCAGTATTGTTTTGAAGATGTGCTGGATGATGACGGTCAGGGCCATGATGATATTGTCATTAAAGTCACGCTAAGGTTTGATTCAGGCAAAATAACGGTCGATTTTTCAGGCAGTGCAAAACAGGTTGCTGGTAATATTAATTGCCCTTTGTCGGTCACCGCCGCTGCCGTGTATTACGTATTTCGTTGTTTGATGCCAGCACAAACACCTGCATGTGCGGGCAGCTTTCAAAATATAACCATTCTTGCACCTGAGCATAGCGTGGTTAATGCCAGTTTCCCCGCAGCGGTGGCGGCCGGTAATGTGGAGACCAGCACCCGTATCGTTGATGTTTTGTTGGGCGCGTTATCCAAAACGATGCCAGAGAGGATACCAGCGGCCAGTCACGGCAGTATGAACAACCTTGCCATGGGTTCAGTCGGTAATGAGTTATATCCGGCCTGGGACTATTATGAAACCATCGGTGGTGGTATGGGCGCTAGTGCGATCTCGGATGGCCTTGATGCGGTGCAAACACACATGACCAATACCCTGAACACCCCCATTGAATCATTGGAGATGAAGTTTCCTCTGCGCATTACTCGTTATAAGATACGACAGGGTTCTTCAGGTGAAGGTCACCACCAGGGTGGAGAGGGACTGATACGTGAGTATGAATTTCTGGCGGCTGCGCAGGTAACGATTTTATCTGAAAGACGGAGGCATCAGCCATGGGGACTGGCAGCGGGTGGAAGTGGCGGAGCAGGGGTTAATATCCTGAATAAGCAGACACTGTTGGCCAAGCAGTCGTTAGAGGTGAGCGCTGGTGATGTAGTCTGTATAAAAACACCGGGTGGTGGCGGATTTGGCTGAAAATCATAGAGAAATATTAGACTGAGTCTGTGAATGTTTCTGTTGTTGATGCGGAATTTTTCTTCTATTTTAATATACTACTATTTATCAAAATTATTATACCTTCTTGTTTTATCTGGCAATTTTTGCTTACAGTGGTTGACCGATAGATTGTTGTTAAGAGATTTATGAGGCTGTTATGAGATGGATTAAGGTTCTGTGTTTAGAGTTTCTCAGTGTAATAATGCTGGTGGCAGTTACTTCATGATCACTTTACTAGGCAATGCCATCGAGACAGTTGTCTTCGGCGGGACTTACACGGATGCGGGTGCGACTGCGTTGGATGACGTCGACGGAAATATCACAGCCAGCATCGTAGTGGGTGGAGATACTGTTGATGAGAATACCGTGGGCACTTACGTCATCACCTATGACGTCGTCGAGAGCTCGAGCAATGCCGCCGTGCAGGTGAGCTGCTCGGTGACCGTTATCCCTTGATAATGAATTGTTTTGTTAATATATATGTCGTAATAATTCACTAATAGCAGAGATTGAGTTAATTTTATATGTGTGGTTTATGTGGTGAATTAAGGTTCGATGCTTCAACGCCTGATCTGGCTGTTATCGAACGCATGAAAGAAAAGTTACAGAAACGTGGGCCCGATTCTGATGGCACTTATCTCAACGCACCGATTGCGCTGGGCCACCAAAGGCTGGCTATTATCGATCTGTCAGATAAAGCCGCGCAGCCGATGATAGATGAGCAATCGGGTGTTTCACTGGTGTTTAACGGCACGATTTATAACTATCCAGATCTGCGAACTGAGCTGCAAGATCTAGGGCATACTTTCAAATCCACCGGCGATACCGAAGTTATTCTTCGTGCTTACATCGAGTGGGGTGAAAGCTGTGTAGCGCGTCTGCAGGGTATGTTTGCTTTTGCTATCTGGGACAGCAAAAAACAGTCACTGTTAATGGCGCGAGATCGCTCAGGCATTAAACCGTTATATTTTTCGCAAACGCCAGAGCGTTTATTATTCGCTTCGAACACGCAGGCATTAATCCATGTCGACGATAAGATCGATACCTCCATTGATTCGGCCGCACTGCATCACCTGTTTACCCTGCATGCGGTAGTGCCGGCGCCGCGTACCGTCATTAAAGGCATAAGAAAAGTCAAGCCCGCACACTATCTGCTGATCGATGCAAAAGGTCAGGTTACAGAAAAACGTTACTGGTCGTTAAGCGCAAAACGCCCCGACAAAGCAATGACTGAGCAGGACTGGATAAGGGCAGTGCATGATGAGCTCAGGCGTGCAGTAGAAAAGCGTGTGAAGATCGCCGATGTCCCGGTTGGTGTTTTACTGTCTGGTGGTATCGATTCCAGCCTGCTGGTCGGTTTGCTGGCGGAAGCCGGGCAAAAAGGCTTAAAAACATTCTCCGTGGGTTTTGAAGATGCGCCTGAAGAAAAAGGTAACGAGTTCGAATATTCTGATGCAGTGGCGAAAAAGTTTGACACAGAACATCATCAGTTGATGGTGCCCAATAACCAGGTGTTGCCGCGGCTACCAGAGGCATTTCAGAACATGGCAGAGCCCATGTTCGGTCAGGATGCGGTTGCATTTTACCTGTTGTCCGAAGTGGTTTCCAAAGAAGTAAAAGTGGTACAGAGCGGCCAGGGCGCTGATGAAGTGTTCGGCGGTTACTTCTGGTATCCACGCATGCACCACTCTATTACGCCGGGTATCAAACGCTTCTCGGATGAGTATTTCGATCGTGACCATGAAGAATACCTGGAGACCGTAAACAGCCGTTTTCATACTGACGATGTTACTTCGCAGTTGATGCAGGACTTGCTTGATGAATTTGAGGCCGATGAGTATCTCGACAGAGTGCTGGCTGC
>JBFFVI010000242.1:0-3511 GCA_041570895.1 Gammaproteobacteria bacterium | reverse complement strand
GACGTGCCGTTTAAATACAAACGAAAAAAAATGTACAGGAACATACAAGGCCAGCGGGTGAATCTAACCTATTACCCGGTGACCGAGTCCGTTGCTGGAATAGAGATGGAAACGATGAAAGTGGTACGCATCAAGATTGCCTGACCACATGACTTTCGATAGACAGGGCTTTCGCTAGCCATAAAAAAGGCCCTCAACTTGCGTTGAAGGCCTTTTTTATGGCGTAATGTTTAGTACTAGCAGTTATGCACTAGTAACGTCAACTGCCTGTAGTCCCTTGTCGCCTTCGGTCACAGAAAAGATCACTGCCTGTCCTTCGCCCAACGAGCGATGTCCTTTGCCTTGAATCGAGCGGAAATGTACAAACACATCTTCACCGTTTTCACGGGTAATAAATCCAAATCCTTTGGCGGCGTTAAACCATTTAACCGTGCCGCGTTCCTGGTCACCACTGATGGTGCCACCACTGCTATAGCCTGATGTGGATGAGGCGGTTTTAACGGCAATCAGTGAAGCAATAATGATGCTTACAAATGAGATCGCCCATAGTTTTGTGTAATTCGCGGTCATCAGAAGCGCAAAACTATCACCGATACTGGTGTTAGTAGCATGGGTTTGAATGCTTATGACTGAAGCGATAACTGATGTAATAAGACTGATTATCAGTATTTTTATAAATGACATTGAGTAACTCCGAAAAATGTATAAAAAGTGGAAATGATTAAATATTTCCAATAGCTTGTGTTTTGCTCATCAAAAAGAAGTGAATACGATGAGCATGCCTATTATACCCGAGCTTATATCCCGGGTGTAGGCCTATAAGGAAAATTTATTGTCTAAGCTGATGATTTAGCTTATTTTTTAGCGCTGGCGATACGTGCCATGATGGTTTCTATGGATTCATCACCGGGTAGCTGGATATGAAAACCATGTTCTTTGAGGTTGCTCAACACGGTTGCGGTATCTTCCCTGGCAAGTTTTGTATCTGGCGTAATCTCCAGTTCCATGGAGAATTCCACGATGCCAAGAGAGTTAAATATCTCTTTGGGCACATTATCAAAGACATCTTCTTCAGCCAGGTAGATATACATATCCGGCTTCAGGCTGCAGCGATAGATATAACACAACATACGATTTACAAAGCCTTTAGAACTTTGGCTGCGGCATCGATGGTTTTCTGCAGGTCATCTTCGGTATGCGCAGCCGAGACAAAACCGGCTTCATAAGCAGAAGGTGCCAGATACACACCTTCGTCGAGCATGCCATGAAAGAATCTCTTGAACTGTTCGACGTCGCATTGCGTTGCCTGTTCGAAGCTGGTCACCTGCTGATCAGAAAAGAACAGGCCGAACATGCCGCCGACGCGGTTGCAGGTCATGGCGATGCCTGCCACTTTGGCCGCAGCCAGAATACCATCAGTGAGGAATTCGACTTTTTTAGCTAATGCGTCATAAAAACCGGGTGCTGAAATCAACTCCAGTGTTTTTAGACCTGCGGTCATGGCAATGGGATTACCGGAAAGTGTGCCCGCCTGATAGACCGGGCCAAGCGGTGCGATGTGTTGCATGATCGCACGCTTGCCGCCAAAAGCACCCACGGGCATACCGCCGCCGATGACTTTACCTAAGGTTGTCAGGTCAGGAGTGATACCGTAGTAACCCTGAGCACCGCCCAGTGCTACGCGGAAGCCAGTCATGACTTCGTCAAATATCAGCACGATGTCATGTTTGGTGCAGGTCTCACGCACGCCTTCTAAAAAGCCGGCAACGGGCGGGATGCAGTTCATGTTTCCGGCAACCGGTTCGATGATGACGCAGGCGACCTGATCGGCAATTTCTGCCACCGCTTTATTGAAAGCATCGAGGTCGTTATAAGGCAGGGTAACGGTATGTTCAGCAAGAGAGGCGGGTACGCCGGGTGAGCTTGGCTGGCCAAGGGTTAATGCACCGGAACCGGCTTTTACCAGCAGTGAATCAGCATGGCCGTGGTAGCAGCCTTCGAACTTGATCAGTTTATCGCGCCCGGTATAACCACGGGCAAGGCGTATAGCGCTCATGGTGGCTTCGGTGCCGGAGCTTACCATGCGAACCATGTCCATCGACGGCACCAGTTCACAGACTTTATCGGCCATGGTGGTTTCGATCACCGTGGGTGCGCCGAAACTCAGGCCGTTATCTGCGGCTGTTTTTACCGCGGCAATAACGTCTGGATGTGTATGACCGAGAATCATCGGCCCCCAGGAGCCGACATAATCGATATATTGCTTATCATCTTCACCGTAGATGTAGGCGCCCTTGGCACGCTTGATAAAAACCGGGTCACCGCCAACGCCGGCAAAGGCGCGAACAGGTGAATTGACCCCGCCGGGGATATGATTTTGAGCGGACTGAAACTGGTCTGACATGGTAGTTACTTCGTAATCTGTTTTGGAAAGGCGCGATTTTACCTTAATTTGTCGGCATAGCCGATGGTAAATATGATGATTGATGTATCAACCGCGGTGCGGTAGTGTTTCTGACAGCATTTCGCCATACTGGCGGCGGTAGTCTGCACGAGCCGAGCTATATGCCAGTATTCCTGGATGAGCGCGGCAATAGTGATTTATGTGGTCTGGGATCGTTGTGCAATAGGGAATTGATATAATATCCAGTCTACCAGTGGGTTTTAAAGTTTACGGTGTTAGGCTTAGTTAAGTTAATGTCAAATAATTGGGGATTAATGATGTTCCATAATAGTTTTATAAAAGCGGTTTCTGGATCGATGGTTACGATTATTGTTACTTTCGGCCTGTTGACTGGTAATGTATTGGCTGCAGAAGGCGAGGAGCGTGAATTCGCATTTCCTGAAAAGTATATGCTCCGTCTGGGGACATATATCGTAGATGGCTCAGATACCCAGTTCAGTGTCAGCTCGCCTGGACTTCTGGGCACAGTGATCGATTATAATCGTGATCTTGGTGGTGACAGCCGAGACACCATTCCCCGTATCGATGCTTATTACCGCTTCAATTCGCGACACCGCGTTGATTTCACTTCCTTTTCTATCGATCGAAAAGGAAGAAGAGATTTAGCGATTGATCCGCCGATAATCATTGATGGTGAAGACTTTTCCGGCGGGACCATAAATTCTGACATTAAGTATACCTTGTACAAGCTGGGTTATGGCTATTCCTTCTATCACTCACCCGAGGTTGAACTAAGTATTACCGCCGGTCTTAACGTGACGAGCTACGATCTTAAATTTGCTAATACTGCTGGTGACAAGGCTGAAACAGCCGGCTTCACTGCACCTTTACCAATGTTTGGTCTGCGCATGGGTTATGCCATCACACCAAAATGGTCTGTTCAGTATGTGTCGGAAGCCTTCTTTATTGAATTTGAAGACGCGGTTAAAGGTGCTTTGATCAGTTATGAATTAAATACCGAATACAGGCTGTTCAAAAATTTTGCAATCGGTGCTGGCCTCGCCAGGTTAGGTACCAGTGTCGAGGTAAATGATGATAACTGGAAGG
>JBFFVI010000241.1:0-3535 GCA_041570895.1 Gammaproteobacteria bacterium | reverse complement strand
TTTTATGGACGGCCGGAGAAAACCTGAGAGACTCCGGCCTTTTTTACTATTAATTATACGAGAGAGAAAATATGCGAATTTCAACACTAGATCCGATATCAATGAACGATGTAACAGACACAGAGACTGCACCTTATGTGGTAGATGGTGACCTGAAAATTTTTTTTGAATCTGAAGAAAATAAAAATGAATACCTGGATATCCCTCTCCATGGCGCGCTGAATAGTGATGCGTTGAACAAGGTTTTCGATGATGCGGCGGATAGCCCGATAACTGGCTCGATCAATTAATTTAATACGCGCAAAGTTAGCAAGGCAACAAACTAAAACTAATAGGATAGCAGCACCATGATATTGACTATTTTTTATGACAGTTATTGCCCGCTATGCAGCGCAGAGATTGAGCAGTTGAAAGCTTATGATAGTAAACATCAGCTTTCATTTGAGGATATTCACGCTGTCGATTTTTTACAGCACTACCCATACATCGACCAGGTTAAAGCCAACAAAATATTGCATGGCCAGTTAAGTAACGGTGACATGATCTATGGCCTGGATGTTACCTGCATGGCATGGACAGCTGTCGGCAAACATCGTTGGTTAGCGATATTACGATGGCCAGGGATACGCTGGATTTCTGATCGTGCATATTTATTTTTTGCCCGCCATCGAAACACTCTGTCATCATTACTTATGAAAAAAAGCGAATCCAAAAATGATCAGAAAAATTGTAAAAGCTGCAAAATTTACCAGTGACTATCACCACATTGACAGATGTAAGCCTGTTCGGTTTACCTCACACTGTGGTTAGTTAAAAAATGATTGATGCGATTAAAATTATTCACTTATACAATACTACTCATTAGTTTGATGATAAACCATGATACTAAAATCGTCTGTTCGCCAATGATTTAATTATTGACGACCGAAGCAGTGCCGACTTTAATTCTAACCTGGGTAGTAAATGGCGACTGGTAACCGATGATGTAATGGGCGGTCTATCTGAAGGTAATTTAACATTAGATAACTACAAAGGAAGAGACTGCCTACGTATGCGAGGTGATGTCACGACAGAGAATAATGGCGGCTTCGTACAGATAGCATTGTCGCTGTCTGATAAGGAACCGTTTGATGCCACTGCCTATACCGGTATTGAATTCGACGTCTCAGGTAATAATGAAAGCTACAATGTTCACTTTCGTACAGATAACCTCTGGTTTCCATGGCAATCTTACAGATACAGCTTTACAACAAGTCCAGACTGGCAAACCCATCGCATGCCTTTTTCTAGTCTGGCACCATATAAAACCACACAGGCATTTTCACCAAACAAAATCATACGCATCGGCATGGTTGCTATTGGCAGAGAATTTAAGGCCGATCTATGTTTAGCCGCTATAAAATTTTATAGTGAATAATTCAAAATCAACAGCAATCATTATCGGCGCTAGTGGCGGCCTTGGCAGTGCTCTCTGTCAACAATGGCAACAAGATAGCGAAACAGACTATGTTATTGCAGTTAGCCGAAAGCCTGCCGAAGAGCTCACAGACAACCACTTACCAGGCATTCATTTCATACAATGTGATTATAGCGAATCATCGATTATTTCAGCATGCGAGGAAATAAAAACACTGATAAGCACAAAAAACCTGGCCTCTGTCGGTAGAGTATGTATATGCAACGGAATCCTGCATAACAATAATATCGCGCCTGAAAAACGTCTTGAAGAAGTGACTATCAGCAGCTTGCAGGAAGTTCTCAGCATTAATAGCATCATCCCTATACTTTGGTTAAAAGCTTTAGTTACCATAGTCAAAGGTAAGTCAGATTGTGTTATCTCTGTATTCAGCGCGAGAATAGGCAGTATCGGTGATAACCGATCTGGTGGCTGGTATAGCTACCGCGCCTCTAAAGCGGCGCTTAACATGCTGTTAAAAACCGCAGCCATCGAATATGCCCGGCGGACTAAAAACGTAAAGCTAATCGCTTTTCATCCCGGAACAACAGATACGAATCTATCGAAACCTTTTCAGAACTCAGTTAGACCGGAAAATTTATTTACTGCAGATTTTGTGGCACAACAGCTTGTCAAGATCATGAACCATCAAACTATCGATGGTCAGCTATCCTTTATCGACTGGGAGAATAAAGACATTGTCTGGTAACGAAAAAATGCCGAAAATTCTCGGCTATGGCGGCTTGATTCCTTTTATAACATTCAGTATTGGTAGCTGGCTGCCATCACCCTATCACTCATACTCTGTAACCATGATAATTACCTATGCGGCAATTATATTATCGTTTATGGGTGCGATACATTGGGGTGTCGCCATGGCAAAGAAGGAAAAAAGTCATAATCGATATTACCTTACCAGCATCATGCCAGCCCTGGCAGCGTGGCTATCATTATTAGCTCCAGAAATATTTTCCCTGTTCATTCTGGTTACTGGATTCACCTTACTTATCAGCTACGATATAGCCGTAGAACAACCGCAAGGTTTTCCTGCCTGGTATATCCCTATGCGGATAAGACTAACTATCATTGTTTTCTTATGCCTGGTCAGTGCACTATTTTCTCTTATAATACCGCTATTATAAAAACATGTTATTAAGACAAGGTGGAATAAACGCGCTAGACGATCGATACCGTGCACTTTTTATAGCATCGTTAAGCGGTTATAAAAGCGCCAACCTTATAGCTACCTGCGATAAAGACAACCGTACTAACCTCACTATCTTTAGCTCCGTGTTTCATCTCGGTTCTCAGCCGCCTTTACTCGGCATGATCGTACGCCCACACTCGGTACCTCGTCATACCCTGGAAAATATTCTGCAAACCGGCCACTACACAATCAATCACGTCAACAAATCAATATATCAACAAGCGCATCAGTCATCTGCCCGTTATGATAAAGAAACATCTGAATTTGAGGCTGTCGGTTTAACAGAACAGTGGATCGAAGACTTTTCAGCACCTTTTGTGAAACAGAGCCGAATTCAATTAGGCATGGAATTACGTGAGCATCATACTTTAACAATCAACAATACTGAACTCATTATCGGTGAAATAGTTTATATCAATATAAAAGATGACGTCGTAAATGAAGATGGTTATGTTGCGATCGAGCAGGCAAACAGTCTCGCAATAAGCAGTCTGGACACATACCACGAAACAGAACTAATATCACACTTAAGTTATGCCAAACCTGGTCAGGTTACAAAAGAAATTACTCTGCGAAAAAAATAAATATCTACACCACCATCTATATTTCCTTTTTTCGTTTACCAGTAGAACCTGAATCCCGGCTTCCATCTCACTGCAAAGAACCACAAAATCACACTTGCTCATCAGGGCGCTGGTTGCTTGAGACAGTTATCCCAATAGGGCGTCCCTTCGAATCGCTGTACCAGAAAATCAACGAAGGCTCGGACACGCTGTGAGAGATGACGCGTCTGCGGATAGATGGCATAGGCGTCTAACTGAGGTGGCCTGTAATCTTTGAGAACTGGAACCAGAGCACCACTTTCAATTTCT
>JBFFVI010000240.1:0-3574 GCA_041570895.1 Gammaproteobacteria bacterium | reverse complement strand
GCCTAATACCACACCACCACCGATAGCCCATGTGCTTTTGTCGTCTTTTTTCTCTGTCATATCTCTCTCCAGTTTGCATCAAAGATTTCCACGTTTACTCTTTAAACACATATCTGAGTCAAATCAGAAATAAGGCCATCCTTTTCTTCTTGCTAGCTCGAATGAATTTATACAGCCTGCGCCACCCGGCGATCCACCAGGTCTATTTCAATTTGAACAAGCTGGGGATCTCGAAGCGGATAATAAATAAATGCCAGACCAGCGATGATGGCGAACAGCGCCGGCAGCCAGGTAAAGATCAATCGGATACCGAGCAGAGCTGTTTCCGACTGTGCCATATTGGCTTCATAGCCGACATAGGTAAGCACGGCTGTCGGCAATACACCGCCGATGGTCAAGCCCAGCTTCTGTGCAAATTGTGCCGCTGAGAACACCAGTGCGGTGGTTCGCCTGTTATATTTCCACTCGCCAAAATCGGCAACATCACCATACATCGCCCAGACCAGCGCCGGAGTAGGTCCGGAAAGCAGAGAGGAAAGAGCGTTCATCGTCAGCATCGTCCAGTATGCATCGTTTGGAATATAAAACATCAAGCCCATTATGATGGCGCTGGAAAGTGTCAAAAACAGCATCAACGAACGCTTGTCACAAAAATTACTCAAGTAGCGCCCGGCGATTACACCGATGACAAACACGATTGCGCCTGTCGTTATAAAAAAACTGGTACGATCCCATATCCAGATGAATGGAGAGTTATCATCAAGCATGTAGTACTTGAAGAAATAAACAGTGGCACCACCTCTGATGGCAACACAGGCGAGGGTAAATATCCCGGCGATGACCATCACCAGCCAGGCTTTGTTCTTAAACAGAGTCGCCAGGTCTTTACCTATGTGGCCATCCTGGCTCGGTGGCGGGGAAACACGTTCCTTTGTGCCACGAAATGTCTGCAGGAACATCAAGACTGAGAGTACTGCAAAGATTGCCATGGTGTACTGAAAGCCGAGCATCTCATCGTCACCGCCCAAATATCTGACCATTGGCCTGACAGACATACCCAGAATGATAGCTGCACTGAAAGCACCGACGAAACGGAAGGTCCCCAGCGTCAGTCGCTCACTGGACGAGGTTGTCATCACACCCATCATTGCACCATAAGGAACATTGATCGCCGTGTAGGCCGTCATCATCAGGATGTAAGTGACGTAAGCAAATATCAGTTTGCCTTCCTCGCCCAGGTCGGGGTTGAAAAACATCAGGTAGCCTAATGCGCCATATGGCACAGCCATCCATAACAGGTAAGGTCGAAACTTGCCCCAGCGTGTATTGGTACGATCAGCGATCAGACCCATGATCGGATCAGTAATCCAGTCCCATAGTTTTACGGTTAATAGCATGGTGGTCACTGCAGACGTACTCAGCCCATAGACATCGGTGTAATAATAAATAATGAAAATGGCGAAAAACTGGAAAAAGAAATTGGAGGCCGTATCACCAAGGGCATAATTAAACTTCTCATAGAAACTTAATGGCGGTGTCAACATTTCTAAACCCTCGCGTCATTCATTTACAATTAAAAGATACGCAAACGTATCTGACTCGTGAATTTTTTAACAGTGTTCAACACTGCTCCCATGGCAGGCCGTGAAATCGCCAGCCACCCACCGAACTGCGTTGATGGAGATCGTTCAGCTCACCCTCAAAACCTTCATCGATATGATAGATATTACTTAGTCCGGCAGCCAATAACACCTTGCCCGCTTCCTGTGAACGCTTACCACTGCGACAGATGAGCACGATAGGAGCACAGCCTTCTTCGGTATCGCATACCGCCCCGCCGAGCATTAACTTTCTAACCTCGGCGACGAAATGCGGGTTGATCTCCCAGTCAGGTTCATCGATCCAGGGCAAGTGCACCGCACCGACGGGGTGTCCGACAAATAGATACTCCATGGTTGAACGGATGTCGATTAAAATTGCCCGTGGATCATCATGAAGCATCTGTGATGCAGTCCTGGGGGAAATATCATGTAACTCTTTTTGACTCATAACCACCTCCTACGCTAGTCAATTAACAGGTTATAAAACTACCATCAAAATGCTATGCAGTTAAATATTCGCATATATCACCTACTGCCTTAACATCAACAAACCAGACATCAGGTTCAACCATATCTATCGTTAAAAGTTCACCTGCTTTCAACTTTTCAAACGCATCTTTCTTGCCACTACCCGTCGCAATAACAATACACTCTCCTGCATACTTAAACATGTCTAATCCAGTAGATACTCATTCATCCGGTGATATGTGAGACTGATGCTATTCATAAATTGTTGGTTTGTGCCAGCCATCTGTACATCCACTGGTTAATTCATCCATACCCGGCACATCCCAGCTGCCGGCTCGATAACCTTTTATCGAAATACGATCTTTCCAGGCAGCCAGTATAGGCTCTAGTATCGCCCATGATTCTTCGACCTCATCAGCACGTGAAAACAGTGTACCATCACCTGTTAGCACATCATGCATCAGAATCTCATATGCATCGGCTACTTCTTCGACATCATGTGCATAAGGTGCACGCATCACCATGCCTTCATTGTCTGTTGTTAAGCCAGGCTTCTTGGCATTCAATCTCATCACCACACCCCCTTCAGGCTGCAGACGAAATACTAATGCGTTAGCATCCGGCCTTGATGCATGGCTATCAAAGAGATTAAAGGGTGGTCGGCGAAAACGTATCATGACCTCCGATACTCTGCCTTTCATACGCTTACCTGAACTCAGGATGAACGGCACTCCTTGCCAGCGCCAGTTATCGATATAGAAACGAACCGCTGCAAATGTTTCTGTACAGGAACCCGGTAAAACGTCTTCTTCTGCAGCATAAGCAGAAACGGGTTGGTCATTTATTAAGCCTGCAGCATACTGTGCAGATACGGTCTGTTTTTCTATACATTCAGGTGTAAATCGGCGTACTGCACGAAGCACCTTCATTTTTTCATCGCGCACAGCATCAGTAGTAAATTCGACCGGTGGTTCCATTGCAACTAACGTCATCACCTGCATCAGGTGACTCTGAATCATATCGCGCAGTGCTCCAGAATTTTCATAGTATTTTGCACGGTACTCGATACCCAGTGTTTCAGAGACTGAAATTTGTATATGATCGATGTAATTACGATTCCACAGTGGTTCCATGATACTGTTGGCAAATCGATAGACCAGCAGATTTTGAACACTTTCTTTTCCCAGGTAATGATCGATACGATAAATCTGATCTTCATTAAAAACAGATTGCAGTTCACTATCGAGCAGCTTAGCTGATTCAAGGTTATTACCAAACGGTTTTTCGATAACCAGCCTGCGATATCCATCTTCTTCGCCGGTAAGTCCGACACTATTCAATCCTTGAGCTACGCTGCTATACCATTCCGGAGGAATAGCGCAATAGAACATGACATTTTTCTTACCGCCAAGTGTTTCCAGTGAGTGGGCGATAGACTCATAAGTTGTCTCATCACCAAGATCACCTGGCACCATCTTTAGATATGATAAAAAGTCTAGCCATTT
>JBFFVI010000239.1:0-3627 GCA_041570895.1 Gammaproteobacteria bacterium | reverse complement strand
GGCAACTTCGATCAGTGGTACGGGCACGGCAATTTCTCCGTGTGAAGCAACCATAATACCATACTGCTCCTGTGCTATCAGGTCGGCACAGGCAGTACCAAGCCGTGTAGCCAGCAGCCGGTCAGCTGCCGATGGGGTGCCGCCGCGCTGCAGGTGACCGAGGATGGTGACCCTGGATTCGAGTCCGGTCAGTTCTTCCAGTTGTCTGGATAATGTACTGGTATGGTTGGCATTTTCTTTTTGCAGACGGGCAATCTTATCTTTGGCTTTTTTTCTGGCTCCTTTATCTTTGGCATTATCCCTAGCTTTTTCGGCCGCATTTATCTGCTCTGCCTGGTCTTTCGGTAAAGCGCCTTCTGAAACAGCAACGATGCTGAATTTCTTTCCGTTACGTACCCGGTTTCGGATGGCGGCTGCCACCGTGTCCAGGTCATAGGGGATTTCAGGCAGCAGGATGACATCAGCGCCGCCTGCTATGCCTGAACCCAGCGCCAGCCAGCCTGCTCGATGCCCCATGATTTCGACTACGATGATACGGTGGTGACTGTGTGCGGTGCTGTGCAATCTGTCGATGGCATCGGTGGCGATACTCATTGCGGTATCGAAGCCGAAAGTGGTGTCTGTCCTGGCGACGTCATTGTCGATGGTCTTGGGCAGGGTGATGATGTTGAGGCCTTTCTTCATTAGCTGCAAAGCATTTTTCTGGGTGCCGCCGCCACCGATACACACGAGTGCATCCAGATGGTGGTTGTTATAGTTTTCTACGATCACATTGGTCATGTCCTGTATCTTGCCACCGAACATCATGCGATGAGGTTTGTCCCTGCTGGTGCCCAGGATAGTTCCGCCCCGGGTAAGAATGTCGGACAGCATGCTGCCTTCCAGTCGAACGCTGCGATTGTCTACCAGCCCCTTAAAACCATCCAGAAAACCGATTATCTGCATGCCGTAGCGACCTTGTGCTGCTTTACCCACGCCTCGGATTGCGGCATTGAGCCCGGGGCTATCGCCGCCTGCAGTAAGAATTCCTATGTGCTTTGCCATGCTGTAAATCCTGTCTGGTTGGTGTTTAGTTGTATGCAATCTATGTGATAACAGGCAGTTCTACAATAACATAGGTCAAGTAAAAGAAAATCAATAGCAAATCATCGTGCTCTGACTCGATAATTAAAAATTAAAGGCGGGTAGACCCCTTTAACTTAATGTTTCAGTGAAAACAGCAATATACCAACAATAGTTCTCAGTGAACTACACTCACTAATAGGCCTGTATTTTTAAATCTTTAGAATAAATTGTGAGTTTTTATGGAATGTCCAAAATGTCATCATGTTCAGGAGAACGTTGTCGAGTGCGAGTCATGCGGTATTATTTTTGCGAAATATCATGAGTACCTTAAAAGAGTCGAGGAACAAAAATACCAGGTGGTAGAAAAGAAATCAGGTTCCAATAATCTGCTGGTGGGGATTGCTGTTCTGGTGGTTGCGGTGATTATTTATTTCTTGATACCTGATTCCGATGATAGTAAGAATGATGAGGGCGCTATAAGTGAAGCCTCACAATACCAGGCGGTGGTGAAAGCTCCCTCGACGAAAGTAAAAAAATCAAACGCGAAGTCGATTTCAAATAAATTGCTGAAAGATTTCCCACCTAGAAATAATATCGAAAGAGCAGATTTGGCAACCGTTTTTATAACCACGGCATGGGGGAGTGGTTCCGGGTTTTTTATTAATGATAAGTGTCAGATCATAACGAATAAACATGTTGTCGAGTATGATAAGGACAAATTAGGCGACGCCGAAGAATTGGCTGAAAAGCTAAAGCTGGTTATCGAGGAAGATAATGAAGCCCTCAAAGTTATGTATTCAAATATCTATCGCGCCAAGTCAGATTCACAAAAGGATCACCTGCAGGAACAATATAATTTTTACGAGAAAAAAGTAGAAGAGAAGCAAGCGACTTATGACGAACTGATGAGCCAGATCAACAATGTTGGTGGTTCGTCCTCAATTCTTGATACAGAAGTCACCTTAAAAAATGGTCAGGTATATAACGTGGTTTCTTTTAATCTAAGCCGTGATGTTGATCTGGCTGTTCTCGACATCAATGGAGTGGGCTGTCCATATCTTGATCCAAATACAGAAGAGAATTTAGCCTTAGGTGTGAAAGTATTCACTATTGGTAATCCATCCGGTTTACAGCATACAGTGACTTCCGGAATTGTTTCAGGTTACCGGGAATCTGAAAATAAGCGCTTTATTCAGACTGATGCGCCAATTAATCCAGGGAACAGCGGCGGTCCACTGATTGATACCGATGGAAAGGTTATTGGTATCAATACGATGATTCTGAGTGAAGCAGAAGGTATCGGTTTTGCTATACCCGTTAATGTAGTTTTTGATGAGTTCGCACAGCTGAAGTAAATCAATGGGCCTGGACTCCATTGTTTTCAATTAGTGTAGATAGAGGGATTCAATGCAAATCATTGATTCCATGCAGTTATTCTTATATCTGTAATTGCACTCAATGTAGCGTATGGTGGGTATAACCAATACCACTACAGAATGTATAGCGAGGCACAGTAATGGAAGGTATAAGCGACATCAGAATATGCGGCTTTGATGAAAAGAGGCCACCAAGAATCTTAAAGCAACCGTACATAGACCTCTTTTTTAAACTCAAGCACCAGGCTCCAAAAGACTGGTGTGAAGATTTTAACCGACTGGTTGTTAAAGGAGAATACACAGCAAAAATCACCCCGGCCACAGGCCTGTTCATCGAAACCTGGGTTCGTAAACCGGATGAGATTGAAAAATCATTGGCAATGCTTGCGAAAACTGTTGCCACCTGCAATCAAGAATACATCGCCAAGATTGAAGCGAGGATGAAAGCTTCTGAAAATACTCAGGAGAAGTCCAGTGATGACAGCGAGCAGGTTCGTCTCAACAATATCATCGCGGCATTAAATTTTGAGGAATAAAAAAATAAAAATTTAGTAATAGGGGGCGGAGATATTATAAATAATATCCAATCCTACAAAGTGTTTAAACTCGTATTTAGAGTGCGTAAACCATCTATTGGACCTGATGTATCAACTTGATGTGAAACGCTTCCCCTATCGCATCTGTAATTTTCGCACTATCCCACTCGCGTGCCCCGCGAACTTTTTCTAATACACGACCGTGATCGTCTACCAGAATAGTCAGTGGAATTGTATTGGCGCCCAGCATGTTTTCCAGCACTAGCTTGCTGTCCAGGAAATTTTCAAAAGTAATTCCTGTCTGTTTGATGAAGGTTGCAGCGTTATGGTGATAGTCATCTGTCGAAATACCGATGACGTTAAACTCTTTTCCATTATACCGCTTTGCAAGCCTCTCCAGCGAACCCATCTCGGCCCGACAGGGACCGCACCAACTGGCCCAGACATTAATGATTAACGGTTTCCCCTTAAAATCAGAAAGTTTTGTCTTTTTCCCGTTAAGTCCATCCAGCGTCGCATCACGCAGATAGTCGCCAATTTTGACCTCGCCTGGTGTGCCTGAAATTGTTGATGTTTCTTTATCGGTAATATAATGCTTTATAAAATAGATCACGGAAAAATCACGTCCCAGGAGTTTGCTGTGATAGTTT
>JBFFVI010000238.1:0-3651 GCA_041570895.1 Gammaproteobacteria bacterium | reverse complement strand
GTTTTATTGCTGCCATTGGCGCTAACGTCAACGAATGCTATGCAGAGGCGATTGAAAAAGAAGTGGCTTACATTACATAAACTGGTTTATGTTATCCCGATGTTAGTGGTGGTTCATTTTATCTGGTCGCTGAAGGCAGATTATTCAGAACCACTGTTTTATACCTTCATATTCCTTGTTCTGATGTTGTCGCGCGCAGTCTACGACAGAAAGAAACGCAACATTAAAAAAGCCCTGTAAAAAAATCTACAGGGCTTTTCAGCTACAGCTTATTTTTTTAAGCGAATTTAGCTCGCTTCACCCGGATAATCGGCGATGCCCGCGTTATTAGCGACCCCCACCAGTTTTGGATGATTGATCTTGGCGATTTTTAAAACGTTATCCTTGCCTCTGTTGTTGATGATGTAGTCATGAACAACATCCCACATCAAGCGACCTTCGGGTGTGCGGTTAACCTGCGCCCAACCGGCGACTCTATATTTTTTATCGGCCTCGATCAGGTGACCATTATCCAGCCGTGCCTCGGTGATACGTTCATATAACGCTTTTGACGGGTCGATGGTGTAGTCCATGCCACCGACACGCACCATGTCACCACCAGATTGCAGATACGGGTCAGGGTCAAACAGATTATCGGCGACCTGTTCGAGGATGTTTAACAGGTCTTTCCCGGTCATTTCGGTCACATAGGTTTCACCATAGGTCAACGCACATTGGGTCATCACGTCTTCCATGGTGATCCAGTCACCTTTCAGTGTGGTCGTGCCCCAGCGAACACCGGCAGACATCGCCACGTCTGCTTTATATTCTTCGCGTAATGCATTGCACAGGATCTGGTCCCAGGTACCCATGAAATTACCACGCCGGTAGAGCAGGCGGTCGGCGATAGCGAGTTTTTCGTCAAGGATCTCAGCGAAGGTTTTACCTAAACGCGCTTTGCTGTAGTGCATCGCTTTAACACGGCTTTCAACGATGTTTTCATCGTAGACCGTGTTGCGCATCTGATCGATATAAGCCTGCATCTCTTTGTCCGCTGGCAGCGCATCAGAGATTACCGGCATCATGTTGTAATCCATGCTCTTGATCTTGCCATCGGCGATATCAAAATCCATAACGCCAACGAATTTACCGTTAGAGCCGGCATTGGTAACCCAGCAGTCATGGCCTTCAACATTCTTAACTTTGATGGGTTCAGGGACACCATCGTGTGTGTGACCGCCAAATACGGCGTTCAGGCCAGGTACGCGTTGTGCCATTTTGATATCAACATCCATGCCGTTGTGCGACAGCAGGACGATGGCATCGGGTTTTTCTTCTTCACGGATCATCTCCACCAGTTCGATCATGTCATCTTCACGCAGGCCAAAGGACCAGTCAGGGAAGAATTCGGGTGGGTTAGCATTGGCTGTTCTGGGGAATGCCTGACCGACGATACAGATTCTTGCACCATTGATCTCTTTGATGACATAAGGCTGGAAGGCGTAACCGGTATCTTCATCATACAGGCCACGACCATCGTTGGCATCGACCAGTGCGGTGTATTTTTCGTCCATCAAAGAATCTTCTTTAACGCGGACATTCTGGCCGATGAAATCGCCTTTGAACAGAGCAACGTTACTTAATACTTCACTTTCATTATAAGTAAACTCCCAGTGACCGACCATGACATCGATGCCCAGGATGTTAGAAGCCTCCACCATGTCGACTCCGCGTGTCCACAATGATGTACCTGAACCCTGCCATAGATCACCACCATCCAGTGTTACCGTGTTCTCACGGCCGCCGGCCTGTTTCCGCAGTCTGTCCAGCAGGGTTTTCATCTGTGGGAAACCGCCGGTTTTGCCATATTTGGCAGCGGCATTCTCAAAATCCAGGTAGGTGTAGGCGTAGGATTCGGGTGTGCCCGCTTTCAGATTCATCGCCTGCAGCAGTTTATTGCCAACCAGGTGTGGCGGCCGGCCGAAGGCGTCACCAACACCCAGGTTCACATTCGGCTCTCTGAAATAGACCGGCAGTAATTGACCGTGGAAATCAGTGGTATGCAAAACGCGTACATTTCCCTTCATAGGCAAGTTGTAAAAATCATCGGATATAGTTACAGCTTGTGCCGCTGAAACAGTTGGGTCAGATGAATTGCCACAGGCAGATAATAGTCCAGCGCCACTGGCAGTGGCACTTAGTCCCATTAATTTCAGGAAGGTACGGCGGTCAATCGTTGGCATGTATGTTCCTCATCGGTTACGTAATGTTGTGGTTAGTTTATTGTTATTTGTATAACAGCAAATGTTAACGCAAATTATTATAAAAGGTTAGTCTACTAAGGACTCAGTATTCAGTAAAAGACGGACTTATAGGATATTTATTCAAAATAAATGATTTTAAAAGGTTGTTTTGTGTAATATCCGCGTTCTTATGAATTTTCTGCTTAATAATCGATTACTGATATTGCTGATAATCAGCTGCCTGTCTTACAAAATGGCTTTGGCTGATGTGGTAAAACCAGCGCTGGTTGAGATTAATGTCGATAGTGACAGGGTGATCGTGGTTGAGCTTCGAGCCAGTATCGAAGCCTTGCTAACCGGTATAAACGCACAGTATAAAAATACTCAGGATGCGCCTAATGCAGCGGATTATGACGCCCTGCGTCAGATGTCTGCGCCAGAGTTACAGCAGGCCTTTGTCGGCTTTGAGCAGCAGTTGCTGGAATCGGTATTTATACAGGCTATCAATAATACCAGTGACGAGTTTGTCGCCCTGGAAATAGAATCAGTCGCTATTCCGCCAACGGGTTATACCAGGGTGCCGCGTATCAGCGTGATCCGTTTGACGGGACGTCTGCCAGAATCTGCACAGGCTTTACGCTGGTATTACCCGGCAGCGTTTGGCGATAATGCCGTACGTGTGAGACAGATCGATAAGCTCGATGAACATTGGCACTGGTCGCAGTGGCAGTGGTTAAGAAATGATGAAGTCAGCCAGGATTTCTCGCTGACAGAGATTGTCGCCAGGCAGTCAAGTCTTGAAGTGGTTATGTCTTATATGGTGATCGGTTTTGAGCACATCGCTCCTAACGGCCTCGATCATATATTGTTCATCCTGGGACTGTTTTTACTGTCGACGCACTGGCGGCCATTATTATGGCAAGTGACCATGTTCACGGTGGCGCATACGATTACGCTGGGTTTAGCGATGAATAATATCGTAGAATTACCGGCAAATATCGTCGAGCCACTGATCGCATTATCAATTGCTTATGTTGGCATTGAAAATGTTTTGTCCAAAACACTGCATAACAGCCGTTTGATCCTGGTGTTTATCTTCGGTCTGTTGCATGGTTTAGGGTTTGCCGGCGTACTCGCTGACTTTGGTATGCCAGCTAATGATTTTGCCGTGGCGTTGATCAGCTTCAATATCGGTGTTGAGCTCGGGCAGCTGGCGGTGATATCGATGGCTTTTGTGTTATTAAGGTTGTGGTTCAGAGAGCAGGAATCTTATCGGAAAATTATTGTCATACCAGGCTCGTTATCTATTTCGATAATCGGTTTTTACTGGTTTTTAGAAAGACTGGAACTGTTTAATTAAGAGAGATGTAATGTTTAAAGAGAGTCATAAAGTTAAAAATGCCGTAGTCATCCTGATGTGTTTAGCGGT
>JBFFVI010000237.1:0-3657 GCA_041570895.1 Gammaproteobacteria bacterium | reverse complement strand
GATGGTGAAGTCAACGTGTCCCGGCGTATCAATAATGTTTAAACGGTGACCGTTCCACTCACAGCTGGTGGCAGCCGATTGAATGGTAATACCGCGCTCCTGCTCCTGCTCCATGAAATCGGTAGTAGCTTCACCGTCATGCACCTCACCGGTTTTATGAATTTTACCGGTCAGTTTCAGAATACGTTCTGTGGTCGTCGTTTTACCCGCATCCACGTGGGCGAAGATGCCGATATTTCTATATTTACTTAGGTCTGCCATGGTTCTACTACTCGTAATATGTACGTTAATTCATTAAAAAGTCACAATCCCTTAAAGTGACAAAGCCGGCGATTCACAACCAGCTTTACGACGACACAAATTCAGGATTAATTAGCCGGCGAATTATACAGCAAATAAATATAAATTTGTTAACAATAACAGCTGTTAACCGTTATTTGCATTGTTAACCCTACAGACTCCTGTCTTTGCATAAGTTACTGATTTAAAAAGCTATTAAGCATAAAAAGCTCTATCTGAGGGGATTTGCCCGTGTTACATCTAAAACAAAATTCAGACCTGGCCAGTAGAATTAAGCACATATAACAGCACATCGGCATCAAACATAATTGCGCTAAACAATCAAATAAAGCAAGATATCTAAATCAGATTAAATCACTTCATCTCAGGAACCATTAATGAAGATATTCAGGAAATCCCTTTTACTCGTTATTGCATTATTCATCGGCTCGATTTTCTCTGCGCAACTGTTTGCCAGCGAATCAAACAACGATGTCCTGAACAGTATTCAGAAAAAAGGCGAGATAACCTTTGGTGTCTCGATCCTGCCGCCCTGGGTAATGGAAAATAAGCAGGGTGAATTAATTGGTTTTGAAATTGATATCGCCAATCAGCTTGCCAGAGATATGGGTGTCAAACTTAAATTCAAACAGTACCAATGGAATGAAATGATTCCCGCTCTAAAAAAAGGTGAAGTCGATATTATCGCCTCTGGCCTTTCGATAACCCCGAAACGCGCACTCGAGATAAATTTTTCTAATCCATACTCAAGCTCAGGTTACAGCCTGGTCAGCAATCTAAGTCTAACCAAAGACTTTACCAGCATAAAAGATCTGAACGATGAAAAGATATATATCACCGCAGTAAAAGGCACCGTGTCAGCTGATCTGGCGACAAAAGTTTTCCCGAAGGCAAAACTAGACCTGAGAAAAACAGCCAAGGAGGCGACATCAGCCGTGCTCAATGGAACCGTTCATGCTTTCATCTCTTCTTCACCGGTACCTGAATTCGTTTCCCTGAAGCACCCTGACAGCGTTGACCTGCCGCTGAAAAAACCGTTGATTACGACAAAAGAAGCGTTTGCAGTAAGGAAAAACAATCAGGAAATGCTCAACTTTTTAAACGCCTGGATCATTGCACATGAAGCAGACGGATGGATTGAGAGTTCACATAAATATTGGTTCAACAGTCTTAAATGGCAACGTCAGGTCGCTGAAGAAAAATGACTACGCCTGCCATCATAAGTTTGAGCAACGGCTTCTCTGAGAAGAACAAAACGATAGATCAATTCAACCGTTTTATATTTTTGTTCTTTATCAGCGCAGCCGTTTTTGCCGCATCTAACGGCATAACAAGCTTGCCCGAGTCCTATCGCACACCCTTATCTGATATGGCCTATGACAACAATAATGAGTGGCGCGCAGAACCGGAAGAAGACAACCCCTGGCGAGAAGATAAAGAAATAACCATTAAGCCACGTATCAAAACCGAATTTTTTCCAAAATACGATTACGACACTGTGGACGACCCAACCACAAGGAGTCTGTTTCAGAACGAATACGAACTGGAGAGACCAAGAACCAATATCTTTAAATATACATTCTAAGACTACATGTTTTACTTAAAATCATTATCAGGTTTCATATTGCTGCTCATCAGCACTGCATCGATAGCTGAAACGATTGAAAGCATCGAGTATAAATATTATGTCATATCACCGCGCTCGCCTTATCAGATAAAGCCCGAGTTGATTCGCCGATCACCGATACGTGAGGCAGGCGGAACTTTCAATGGTCACACCGACTGGTATATCGAGTGGAAATACCAGGCGGCACCCACCCCCGATGGCTGCCAGCTTAACGACATTAAAACTACCGTACACGTGGTACATACTCTGCCAGCACTGAGTGAACAGGTAACGGATAAACAGACCATCGCCGTATTTAATAAATTTGTTGCAGCCTTAACGAAACATGAAAACAACCACGGCAATAACGGATTATCCGCCGCTAGAGAAATGGATAAACTATTTAGCGAGATACCGAAACAAACAGACTGTCGTCAGCTCTCACGAATGGTTAATGATATAGGCAATTCTACGGTACAAAAATATATCCATGCTGATAATGAATATGACCGCACCACGCAAAATGGTGCGACTGAAGGCGCAGTTATTTATTAAACCTAAGCAATAAAAAAGCCGACGTTAAAAGTCGGCATTTTTATTATTGCAGCGTATCTAGACTAACGTTACATCGAGTACAAACTGAAGAAATATTATTTCTTTTTACCGCGGCCTGAACTCTTACGCTCGCTCTCTTTCAGAAGCTTTTTACGAATCCGAATGTTTTCCGGTGTTACTTCCACCAGTTCGTCGTCATCGATAAATTCCAGCGCCTGTTCCAGTGTGTACTGAATATGCGGTGACAGGGTTAACGCATCGTCGGTACCTGATGCACGCACATTAGTTAATGGCTTGGGCTTAATCGGGTTTACTACCAGATCATTGTCACGAGAGTGAATACCCACGATCTGACCTTCGTAGACTTCATCGCCATTGCCTACCAGCAACTTGCCGCGCTCCTGTAGCGGGCAGAGTGAATAAGCTACCGCCTTGCCTCTTGCATTAGAGATCAGCACGCCATTTGCTCGTTGTCCGATATTGTCGGAGACGATTGGTCCGTAATGATCGAACACGCTATACAACAAACCGGTACCACGCGTCATCGACAGATAATCGGTTCTAAAGCCGATCAAGCCGCGCGCAGGAATAATAAAATCAAGTCTGACACGGCCCTTGCCATCCTGAACCATATCTTTCAGTTCAGCCTTACGCATGCCCAGCGCTTCCATTACCGCACCTTGATGTTCAACCTCTACGTCTGCTGTCAGCTCTTCATATGGCTCTAACTTGACGCCGTTCTCTTCACGAATAATCACTTCGGGACGCCCCACGGCCAGCTCAAAATTTTCACGACGCATGGTTTCGATCAAGACTGAAAGATGCAGCTCACCACGACCTGATACTTTGTACTTGTCGCCTTCGACCTGCTCTACGCGAAGCGCTACATTATGCTTCAATTCCTGCTGCAGACGATCCCATATATTTCGACTGGTCACATACTTGCCTTCCTGACCGGAAAATGGCGAAGAGTTTGCCTGAAACATCAGACTGATGGTCGGCTCATCAACGGTCATCGGCGGCAAGGCTTCGACCACATTCGGGTCACAGATGGTATCGGAGATCGATAATGGGTCAATACCGGTGATTGCGACGATATCACCTGCCTGTGCCTCTGCAGCCTCAACACGCTCCAGACCATGAAAACCTAATACCTGACCGATACGCCCACCACGCACATTGCCGTCGTCACCAAT
>JBFFVI010000236.1:0-3665 GCA_041570895.1 Gammaproteobacteria bacterium | reverse complement strand
TTTGATGAGTTATATGAGATCTATGTCGGTAAGAACGTGTTGAATATGTTCAGGCAGGATAATGGTTATAAAGAAGGTACCTATAATAAGGTCTGGAATGGCCGCGAAGATAATGAATACCTCGCCGACATAATGAAGCAGTTAAATGGCGATAGCCAGTCATTTCAGGATGACATCTATTCTGCATTGACACAAAGTTATGCGGCCTAGCGTTACTTAAGTTTTGGCCAAAAAAAGGCGCACTGTTGTGCGCCTTTTTTATCTACATAGAATTCTTAGCCGCTACAGTTTTAAACGTATCGGGCCATCTTTTTAGGGTATAACGAATCCACCGTGCCGACGATTTTTTCGTCGGGCTTATAGGCGATGGTCGGATCTTTGGCAGGATAATCCAGGCTGTATAAAAAATGCCGCATACAGTTTATCCGGGCGCGTTTTTTATCATCGGATTTAACCACTACCCATGGCGCATCGGCGGTATCGGTATGGAAGAACATGCTGCGCCTGGCTTCCGTATAGTCATCCCATTTATCCAGTGACTGCAGATCTATCGGGCTCAGTTTCCAGTGTTTTAGTGGATCGTGTGAACGCGCATGAAAACGGCGTAATTGCTCGTGGCGGCTGACAGAGAACCAGTATTTACGGATGATCATGCCCGAGTGCACCAGCATGCGCTCCAGTTCAGGGCATGTGCGTAAAAACTCCAGGTGTTCTTCCGGGGAGCAGAACTGCATCACGCGCTCGACGCCGGCGCGGTTATACCAGGAGCGGTCAAATAACACGATTTCACCATTGGTCGGCATCTGCTGGATGTAGCGCTGGAAATACCATTGTCCCTGCTCCACTTCACTGGGTTTTTCCAGGGCGACCACATGGGCAGACCGTGGGTTCAGGTGCTCCATGAAGCGCTTGATGGTGCCACCCTTGCCGGCGGCATCACGACCCTCAAAAAAACCGGCGATACGCTTTTGTTCTTCTTTGACCCAGGCCTGGACCTTTAATAACTCAGCCTGTAATAATTGTTTTTCGTGCTCGTAGACTTTCTTGCTTATTTTTTCAGGATAGGGGTATTCACCAAGCTCATAACTGACTTCTAATAAATCATCGGCAGAGATTATATCGGGTGATGCCAGTACTTTCTCTGGATCTGACATATCGGCAAGAATATCTTTCAGGTCCTTTTTAGTGCGTTTTTCTGTGGTCATAAGATTAATGCTGTATTTAGTCTTAAAAAAACATTCAGTCTATCAAAGTGTGAGCGAATAATTTTGATAAAGGTCATGTTAGATAAGGATGACCTGTTGAGTCATCAAATAGATAACATGGATTTCGAACAGATAATAAAAAACCCGGCAGTGCCGGGTTTTTTAGATAACGTATGTGAAGCAGATCAAATCATCTGATGGATTTATTTGATCTTGGCTTCCTTATACATCACATACTTACGTATCGTTGGGTCGAATTTTTTCATCTCCAGTTTTTCTGGCATGGTGCGTTTATTCTTGGTCGTGGTGTAGAAATGACCAGTGTTTGCAGATGAAACCATTTTAATTTTATCGCGCATGATGTTATCCCCTTAAACCTTTTCGCCACGTGAGCGCATTTCAGCTAAAACTGTATCGATACCTTTTTTATCGATAATGCGCATGCCATTGGCAGTAACACGCAGTTTCACATGACGGTTCTCGCTTTCAACCCAAAAACGGTGGCTGTGCAAGTTAGGCAAGAAACGACGTCTTGTTTTATTGTGAGCATGGGATACGTTATTACCAGCAACCGGGCGTTTTCCAGTGACCTGACATACTCTAGACATTGTAATTACTCCAAAAAATTCTAAACAACCGAGTGACCAGATACAACATCTGTAGAACCCAGTAAAAATAAGCCGGCAATTCTAACGGAGAATGGCAGTGCTGACAAGTAAAATAGTGATTCTATTTAACCTGCGTGGATATGCCTGCTGGATTCTGTAGCCATGTATAATACGCCTATATCGCTGTGCAAGCGGACTGATCGATTAATCATGGCTACGACAAGGTAGAAAATCACAAAATGGCGCTGGATATTGTATTTATAGAAGACTTACGCATCGATACCATCATCGGAATATATGACTGGGAAAGAGAGGTTAAGCAGACGATCGCATTGCATGTAGAGATGGCAGCGGATAATGCCAAGCCGGCTTCGTCTGAGGATATAGATGATGCGCTGAATTATAAGGCTGTGGCCAAGCGTCTGATCGCTTTCACTGAAGAAAGTCAGTTTCAGCTGGTGGAGACGCTGGCGGAGAGCCTGGTCGAGATTATAATGAATGAGTTTAGCGTGCCCTGGTGTCGGCTGAAACTCAGCAAATTAGGCGCAGTGACCGGCTCAAGATCTGTGGGCGTTATTATCGAACGTGGCCAGCGCTGACAGGTCATTTGAACATGGCAACCATTTATATCAGTCTTGGCAGTAATATTAATAAACAGCACAATACGCGTGCGGGTATTGCTGCCATCAAACAGGCTTTTGGCGAATTAATCCTGTCATCGGTGTATGAGAGTGAAGCGGTAGGTTTTGAGGGTGATGCCTTTTATAATATGGTTATCGCCTGTCAGGTGGACACGTCGGTGCATCAGGCCAATCAGATCTTACGTGATATAGAAGATGTTAATGGTCGCGACCGCAGTGGTCCCAAGTTTTCTTCGCGAACGCTGGATCTTGACCTGTTGCTGTATGATGACCTGGTAATGGACGAGAATGGACTGAAGCTGCCCCGTGGCGAGATATTGAAAAATGCGTTTGTGCTCTGGCCACTGGCAGAGATAGCGCCTGATCTAAAACACCCGGAAACAGGGCTGAGTTATGCTGAGCTGTGGTCTTCTTTTGATAAGACGAAAGAAAACCTTAAACCTGTAGATTTTACCTTTTAAGTTATCTTTATGAGCTTAGATTCGATACCTTGCGACCTTTTTGTGGATATTTCTGGCTGCGATTGCGCGTTGCCTTTCTCCAAATTAAACGATGCACTGGAGGTGTTATTACCGGCGCAGACGTTAATGGCGGTGTCAACAAAACAGGCATTACAGAGCGATATACCTGCGTTCTGTCGACAACGAAATCTGCAGCTGGTTGATCAGGGTGAGATGGATGAGATGTATTATTTCTTGATCAAATTGCAGGCTTAATTGATTATTGCTCCATTTTTTCTGCAAGGAACTCGACCATCCGCTTAACTTTCTGTGGTACAAATTTCCGTTCTGGGTAAACCGCATGAATGTCATATGCAGTAGGATGGTAATCTGGCAGGATCACTTTTAATCGTCCGTCCTTTATATACTTTCGCGCGTACCACTCACAGATAATCGATATGCCAAGGCCTTCCATGGTGGCGTCGCAGATAGCATCTGGGCTGCTGGCTTTCAAGCGGCCATTAACGCGAATGGATTCATCACCTTCCTGTACGCTGTTGAAATACCACAGATCAGGCGCCTTCTGTAATGAATAAAAAATACAGTCATGCCTGACTAGATCGGCAGGTTTTTTCGGTCTGCCGTGTTTGACCAGGTATTCCGGACTGGCCACAACGACACGCGGACTGGAACCAATTTTCCTGGCGATCAACGAGGAGTCAGCCAGTGGACCGATACGGATCGCCAGATCAATACCTTCTTTAACAAGAT
>JBFFVI010000235.1:0-3681 GCA_041570895.1 Gammaproteobacteria bacterium | reverse complement strand
GGATGCATAACGGATTTGTGCGTATCGATAATGAAAAGATGTCCAAGTCGTTGGGTAACTTCTTTACCGTTTGAGAGATATTGAAGTTATACAAAGGTGAAGAGATCCGCTATTTCGTTCTCGCCAGTCAGTACCGTAGCCCGCTGAATTACTCAGATCAGCTGCTGGATACCGCGCGTACCGCGTTATCGCGTTTATACAATACGCTGCGTGACCTCGATGTGCCGGCAGATTACGACGAAAACGATGCTGCTGTGGAAAAGTTCAAACAGGCGATGGACGATGATTTTAATACACCGGAAGCGCTGGCGGTGATATTTGACCTGGCCAACCAGGTGAATAAACTGCGTGAAACCGATATAGGTGCAGCGGCGCAGAAAGCTGCGGTACTGAAAAAACTGGCTAATGTGTTAGGCCTGCTGGAGCAGGATCCTGAGCAGTATCTACATGCAGGCACGGCTAAAGGTGATGACGGCGTTGATATCGATGCCATGATCGAAGCTCGAAACGCCGCCAGGACCAGCAAGGACTGGGCAGAAGCTGACCGCATTCGGGATGAGCTGGATGCCATGGGCATCGTGCTGGAAGATAAGGATGGCAAGACGGTCTGGCGTAGATCATAGTTGGTTGTAACTATTTGATAATCACTGTTTCCTATTCATGGTTTTTGCTATATAATTCGCGCCCTACAATTTGAATATCCCTTGCTCCACCATATGAATGGGGGGCTATAACCGAGAGGAAGTAATATGCGTCACTACGAAATCGTATTTCTGGTGCATCCAGACCAGAGCGAGCAAGTGCCAGCAATGATTGACCGATATAAAGCATTGGTTGAATCAAATGGCGGAAAAGTCCACCGTTTAGAAGACTGGGGCCGCCGTCAGCTAGCATACTCAATCAACAAAATTCATAAAGCACACTACGTTTTGATGAACGTCGAGTGCGATCAGGCTGTGCGTGATGAAATTGAAACAGCGTTTAGATTTAACGATGCAGTTTTGCGTAACCTGATCATCAAACGTGATGAAGCTATTACTGATGTTTCTATATTGGCTAAAGCCAAAGACGAAGCTGATGCCGCTGACAGAAAGGCTGCTGCTGCAAAACCAGCACCAGCACCGGCACCGGCACCAGTCGCAGAAACAGTGACAGAAGCAGCAGACAACAGTGATAATTCAGACGCTGAAACCACAGCATCTGCAGAGTAGGAGAAGAAAATGGCAGCGAATTTTAGACGTAAACGTTATTGTCGTTTTACTGCAGAAGGTATTACTGACGTAGATTATAAAGATCTTGAGTTACTTAAAGCGTTTGTTTCCGAGAGCGGAAAGATCGTGCCTGCACGTATTACAGGTACTAAGGCAAAATATCAGCGCAAATTGACCAAAGCGGTTAAAGTTGCTCGTTATCTTGCACTTATCCCTTATACGGATAGCCACAAGTAAAAAACGAAGAATACCTGGCGACGTTATCGTGGCCGGGTAAACAGGGCTTAACACTTTACAAAGAGGTTTATTGAGTGTTATTTCTGGCACGTTTTATATTAAAAGGCCAAAGTCAGGCAGCCCTGGTTGCAGCAACGATGGCAATATTGGGAATGTTAGTGCCGCCAGCAGCATGGCTTAGTGCGGCAGCCATTGTACTTGTTACTCTGGTTAACGGTCCGCAACGTGGTTTGATTACCACGGGACTGGCATTATTGGGTACAGCAGTATTTTCGTACCTGATATTTTCGGCGCCGCAGATAGCAGTCATTTTTGTACTGCTTGCATGGTTACCCGCCTGGCTGGTCGCCATGTTGTTACGTCAGACAGTGTCTCTGGCTTTTAGCCTGCAGGTACTGGGCGCGATGACGCTATTGGCTGTTGTTATGATTTATGCCTTGTACCCGAACTTTGGCGAACTTTGGCGTGAGCCGCTGGATATTATGGTGACCCAGCTGGCCCAGCAGTCTGAAGAGTTTAGTTTGCAGGAATTGAAGCAGACTGAAGAATGGCTGATCGAATTCTTGCCCGGGTTGTTTGCCAGCAGCCTGATGTTCGGCACCATGTTAAGCCTGTTTATCGGGCGATGGTGGCAAGCGGTTTTTTATAATCCGGGTGGGTTTGCAGAAGAATTTCAAAGTTTAAACCTTGGGAAAACTTCTGCTGTAATCGCATTAGCATTAATGTTAATGGCTGTAGTCATTGATAATGTGTTTACTTTTTCACTAGCGACAGTTGTATTCGTGCTGTATTCAATACAGGGTTTGTCTCTGTTGCATGCAGTGGTAAAGAAGCGGCAGGTGAGTGCATCATGGCTATTTGTCTTTTACATGGTCATGTTCTTTATACCGCATCTGGTTTTATTGATGGTGTTTGCAGGTATAACTGATCCATGGCTGGATATCAGGCGGCGGACAGCTAAAGTGACGAAGCCAGATTAGGTTTAAGAAACAAGTTAATATACTAACAATTTTACATAAAGAATTTAAAACAGAGGTAATGAAGATGGAAGTCATCTTATTTGAAAAAATTGATCGTCTTGGTGGTATCGGTGATCTGGTGAACGTCAAATCCGGTTTTGCTCGTAACTATCTGTTACCTCAAGGCAAGGCAAAGGTCGCAACAGACGCAAACAAAGCAGAGATTGAGTCTCGTCGTGCTGAATTTGAAAAAATGGCTGCAGATGCTATCGCATCAGCTGAGAAACGTCGTGATCAAATCGAAGCACTGGCTATTACTATTACGGCCAAATCAGGAACTGAAGGTAAATTATTCGGTTCGATCGGTAACGTGGATATTGCTGCTGCGCTTACAGAAGCGGGTGTGGAAGTTGAAAAACGTGACGTACGTCTTCCTGAAGGCCCGATCCGTCAGGCGGGTGAATACGAGATCACACTGCATCTGCATACCGATGTAGATGCCGTTGCCAAAGTAACCATCATTGGTGAAGAAGAAGCTTAAGACTTTTTCTGTTGCTTGATACATAAAGGCCTGCTTTAGCAGGCCTTTTTTATTTTTTCACCGCAGAGGCGCGAAGTCGCAGAGAAAAACCTTTTTATGTTAGTCACGCCGCAGGCGTAACTAACATTTAAACTCTGCGTCTCCGTGCCTCTGCGGTGAAAAGTTTTTTATCTTAAAAACCCCTTTCACTCACCGTCTGCAGTCTTTATAATAAAAATTATATTCAATGGGTTCACATATGTCAGAAACAGCAGCTTTTCCTTCCGCCGATAATCAAACCAGTAACTTACGCGTGCCGCCACATTCGGTAGAGGCGGAACAGGCCGTAATCGGCGGCTTATTGCTGGATAATCGTGCCTGGGAAAATATTGCAGACAAGCTCGTCGAAGAAGATTTTTATCGTTACGACCATCGCCTGCTGTTTGCAGCCATCCGTGAACTGGAATCGCGTAATGAACCGTTTGATGCGGTGACTCTATCCCAGTGTCTGGACAAAAACGGCCATCTCGAACAGGCAGGTGGTTTACTGTATCTGGGACGTTTGGCGAAAGATACCCCAAGCGCATCGAACATAGTGGCATATGCCAATATCGTGCGCGAAAAATCGGTATTACGACAGCTGATCGCCGTCGGCACTGATATCAGTAGCAGCGGTTACGTGCCCGAAGGGCGTGACAGCAAAGAGCTGTTAGATCATGCTGTAAAAAGCGTGTTTCAGATTGCTGAGCAGGGG
>JBFFVI010000234.1:0-3683 GCA_041570895.1 Gammaproteobacteria bacterium | reverse complement strand
TTCCAGTGCGCGCCAGGCAGCTTTTTTGCCGGCAGTGTCACCGTCATAACAAAAAACTATTTCATGTGTGGTACGAAATGTTTTCTGGATCTGTTCGGTAGTCGTAGCAGTGCCCAGTGAAGCCACTGCATAGTTAATGCCGCTCTGTGCCAGGGCGACAACATCCATGTAACCCTCAACGATGATAATGCGGTCAATTTTTCTTAACGCCTGTTTGGTCTCATACAGGCCATAGAGTTCGTAGCCTTTATGAAAAACGGCATTCTCTGGCGAGTTTAGATATTTAGGTTCGCCCTGATCGAGTATGCGTCCACCAAAACCGATGATCCGTCCGCGTTGATCGGTTATCGGGAAAATGATGCGGTCTCGAAAACGATCATAGAATTTATTATTGTCTTTGTGAACGATTAAACCTGTTTTGCTTAGAGCGTCCAGATTTTCTTTTGACTTGCCAAGATGGCTGGTCAGAAAATCCCAGCCATCAGGGGCATAACCAATCTTGAACTGTTTGGCTATCTCACCAGAAAGGCCGCGTTGTTTTAGATACGCGATTGCGCGTTCAGAGGTTTTTAATTGTTTCTGAAATAATTCGGCTGCCTGTTTTAAAATGTCATATAGAGGCTGTTTGTCTTCCTTATTTTTATTGCTTAAGGCATTGTCTTCATGTGGCACATCAAGGTGTTGATCAGCAGCCAGTGTTTCTATGGCATCGACATAACTCAGGTGTTCGTAGTCCATCAAAAAACCGATGACATTACCTTTGGCGTGGCATCCAAAACAATAATAGAACTGTTTGTTTTCGCTGACGGTGAATGAAGGCGTTTTTTCGTTATGAAAAGGGCAACAGGCAGTAAATTCTTTGCCTTTTCTTTTTAACGGTACGCGAGCATTGATGACTTCGACGATATCACTTCGAGCGATTAAATCATCAATAAAATTTTGTGGGATAAGACCTGCCACGATATGGTTTTACGGATGCAGATTGACGAAGGATAATTGACGCGGATTGAAAATTCTTTCGTATTCCACAATGGCGTAACGATCAGTCATTCCCGCGATGTAATCTGAGATGCCTCGAGCCGTGCCTTTGTCGCCATGTCTGTCTCTTAGCAGGTGACAGTGTTGCAGGGCTTCAGTGGGCAGTATCTGCAGATCTTCTATAAAAACATTGAATAAAGCCTCGATAACATCAGCTGCTTTTTTAGTCATACGATGTACACGGTAATGCTGGTACAGGTTTTTTCGTAGGAACTGTTTTAGCTCGAGTTTTTTCTCGGTCATCTCGTTACTGAACGCCATCAATTTTTTATCGCAACTTCTTACGTCGTCGACGGATTGTAGGTTGGCATGGCGGATGTTTTCTCGAGAGGTGTCAATCAGATCGACCACCATGACATTGATCATGCGTCGGATAATCTCATGGATGAGTTTTTTGTTGTCTAATCCCGGGTATTTTTTGTTGACGATATCGTATTGTGTTCGGAATAGTTCAGTTTTCAATAACGCATCGATGCTGATCAGGCCATATCGGATGCCATCGTCGATATCGTGGTTGTTATAGGCGATCTCATCTGAGTAATCTGTTAGCTGGGCTTCGAGGGATGCCTGAGTCTTGTTTAAAAAACGTTGACCGACATCGCCCAGATCTTCTGCGTTGTGAAGCGAACAGTGTTTTAAAATGCCTTCACGTGTTTCGAAGGTCAGGTTGAGGCCGTCAAAGTCTGCGTACTTTTGTTCAAGTTTATCGACCACGCGCAGTGACTGGATATTGTGTTCGAAACCACCAAGTCCTTTCATACAATTGTTCAATGCAGTTTGACCGGCATGACCAAAAGGCGTGTGTCCCAGGTCGTGCGCCAGGGCGATGGCTTCAGTAAGATCTTCGTGCAGTCTCAGTTCTCGTGCCACGCTGCGGGCGATCTGTGCCACTTCCAGAGAGTGGGTCAAACGGGTGCGAAACAGGTCGCCTTCGTGATTGACAAAAACCTGTGTTTTGTATTCCAGCCGTCTGAATGCAGCGGAATGGATTATGCGGTCGCGATCTCGCTGGTATTCATTGCGATAGGTAGGGTGGCTCTCTTTATGACGACGGCCGGTAGATTTTGTGTCATCACAGGCATAACTGATCAGGTGACTCTTATAACTATTTCCCGTTTTTGATGTGTTTGGCGTTGTCATGATCAGCTGGCGGCAGAAAGCTTGATGGCTTTCTTTAAGTCATTAATCGTGTAATCGCTGGTGACCAGAGATTGGCCGATACCTTTCATCAGTACCAGGCGTAAAACACCGTCGAGTACTTTTTTATCAACAGACATCAGTTCCATAAATTTCTCTGCTGACATCGAATCGGGTGCTTTACTGGGGAGTTTGGCCTGCTCGATTAGCTTGATGGTTTTCCGTGTGTCTTCATCACTCATCCAGCCCATCTGGTTCGACATGATGGCAGCCATACACATACCGGCGCCAACGGCTTCACCATGTAACCATTCACCGTAGCCCATACCGTTTTCTATGGCATGACCAAAGGTATGACCCAGGTTCAGTAATGCCCGTTTTCCGCCTTCGCGTTCATCAGCAGCAACCACCTCAGCCTTGGTCCTGCAGGAGACTTCGATGGCATAACTGAGTGCCGGTTTGTCCCTGTTGAGTAAAGCCTGCATGTTCTGTTCTAACCAGGCAAAAAACTCAGCATTACAGATCAAACCGTATTTGATGATCTCTGCGATACCGGCACTGAGTTCTCTGTCGGGCAGGGTATCGAGCGTATCCGTATCTGCGATCACGGCCCTGGGCTGATAGAACGCGCCGATCATGTTCTTGCCGAGCGCATGATTAACACCGGTTTTACCGCCCACGGAGGAATCAACCTGGGATAACAGGGTAGTAGGGATCTGAATCAGATGCACACCACGCTGATAACTGGCCGCGGCAAATCCCGCCATGTCACCGACCACGCCACCGCCTAGCGCGATAACCGTGGTATTGCGATCAAAACGATTGCGCAGCAGACTGTCGTAAATCTGGTTCAATACTTCAAGATTTTTGTATTTTTCACCATCAGGCAGGATAACCGCTTCATGTCTTAAGCCAGATAGCATGGATTGCGTTTTTTCGAGATAGAGCGGCGCAACAGTCTCATTAGTGACAATAAGTGCGCTATTTCCGGGGATGTACGGTTTTAGTAATTCCTTATCTCCGAGCAGGTTGCTACCAATATATATCGGGTAACTACGCTCGCCGAGATCAACAGTCAGTGTGGTCATTTATGTAGGTATCGTATGTTACGTGTCTTGCTCTTTAAGGGAGACAATAATAGCCTGTATTACGCCATGAATCGAGTTGTTTGCAGTCTCGATGACATAATCAGCGGTTTCTTCGTAGAGAGGGCCACGTTCTTCTAAAAGGCGTTTGAGAATGACCTCAACGGGCTCTTCTGCCTGTAATAACGGTCTGTTTTTGTCTTTACTGGTGCGGTCGATCAATGTTTTCAGGTTGCTTTTCAGGTAGAACACCGTGCCGCGATTGATCAGGTGGTTACGGTTTTTTACATCGAGGACGGCGCCGCCGCCAGTAGCCAGGATGATGCCCTGTTTTTGTGTGAGCTCATCAATAACTTCGGCCTCACGTTTTCTAAAACCGGCTTCACCTTCTTTTTCGAAGATCAGGGGGATGTCCGCGCCGGT
>JBFFVI010000233.1:0-3685 GCA_041570895.1 Gammaproteobacteria bacterium | reverse complement strand
GTCCTAAATTAGCAAAGAATAATGATGCAGGCATCATCTATTCAGTTGGCTCAAGGTGTAAAAAATAGTTGCTCTAATCAGTCGTTATACCTGGCTGCCCGTAAAATCAGGTATCCAGCGATACCCGCAGCAAATGATGCAACCAGTATGGCGAGCTTATCTGCCTGTTGATAAAGGTTGCCGTCGGTAAATGCCAGCGAGTCGACGAACAGGCTCATGGTAAAACCGATACCGGTCAATATAGATACGCCATAGAGTTGTAGCCAGGTACTTTTAGCAGGGATTTTTGCCAGGCCAAGTTTGATCGCGATAAAACTGAAGCCGAAGACACCGATCTGCTTGCCGAGGAACAGGCCGGCCATAATGCCCAGCGGAACACCGGTAGTCATCTGATCCAGCGATACATTCCTCAGGTCAACGCCGGCATTGACGAAGGCGAATAACGGCAGGATGAAAAAGGCCACCCAGAAATGAAGATCGTGCTCCATGTCTTTCGACATTGAGAAAGTTTTGCCTTTGTCACCACGAGTACATTTTAAAGGGATAGTGAAAGCAAGTGCGACACCTGCGAGGGTGGCATGAACGCCTGATTTGAGAACGCTGACCCACAATATGACGCCGACAGTGATATACGCAGCTTTTTTTGCCACACCTAATTGATTCATGATGATCAAAACAGTTAATGCACTGGCGGCGACAGCGATCGACAGGGTAGACAGTTCGACGGTATAAAATAAAGCGATGATGACGATGGCGCCGAGGTCATCGATGATAGCCAGTGCCATTAAAAATACTTTGAGAGACAACGGCACGCGTTTGCCGAGTAATGCCAGGATGCCAAGTGCAAAGGCGATATCGGTAGCGGTTGGAATCGCCCAGCCGCGCATGGCAGTAGGGTCGCCGTAATTGATAAAGATATAAAACAGGGCAGGAACCAGCATACCGCCGATCGCCGCGATACCTGGCAGGGCGAACTGGCTCGGTGTCGATAACTGGCCTTCTATAAATTCGCGTTTTACTTCAAGGCCGATCAGCAGAAAGAAGATCGCCATCAGGCCATCGTTGATCCACAGCAATAATGGTTTCGCGATATGAAGATCGGCAAAGCGGATCTCGACAGGTGTCCTTAGAAAAGCAGCATACACTTCGCTGAACATCGAGTTTTTTAATATCAGAGCCAGCAGGGTGACAACGATAAGCAGGATGCCTGAGGATGACTCTTTTTTAATAAACTCTTCTATGAAGTTCATGGTTCAGTTATCTCTGACTTTAATTTAGTGAAATTTATTGTTGTCTGTCTGTGCCGGATCGGCCTCGGTGACAGGCTGGATCAAGACCCACGGTTTTACGACGTTTGCCCAGAAAGTTGTATCATGTTGATGCCATTGTTTTGCCTGTTGATCTGAAACCTTGGCAACTTCACCGGAGGTTAGCCATTTGCTGACCGCCTCTTTGTCGTCCACTGAAAAAGCAACGGCAACATCGAGCAGGTTGGTATCGCTACTGACATAGATCAACCAGCCGCCAGCAAAAAATCGTTGTAACTCGCTCCAGTTAATCTGTGAAGTCTCGTTGTTGATATTGGCGCGTAAGGCATCGATGTCTGTGGTTTTATTTTCAGAGGTCATCGTTCATGTTACAGGAATATGCCTGCCCTAATAATGTCACTGAGGTGGCGAAATCCATGCTGCGGTTTATGTAAACAACATTTGCACCGATCTCATTGGCTTTGTTGTACATGTCATTGATAGAACCTTGAGTGAGATGGGTATTGCTAATAAACAAATAGTCATACCAATGACCTTCCGAACTGACAAGCGCACCTAAATATTTGCAATCAGGGACTCTGTTTTTTGTAACGATGTTTAATTCATTATAAAAAATTAGACGTACTGGTTTATTGTCCGCATATGGCTGTATGATGCTTGTGCATGACGAGATAACAACGGAAGTTAACGCGACTGAAATTATTTTTACCGTATTGTTCATTCTAAGAGACCCAGAATCTTGTGACCAGTAAATCAGCAGATAGCATTCAATTAACCGTTTAAATTAAGCGTAGATGCCCATGAAGTATAAAGTATATGAGTATAATTTTGCCACATGCTTCTGATTACATTGCCTTTAATAAAGTCAGGTCTTTTCTTACCAGTGCGGCTGAATTATCAAACATGGCCTGTTCGGCTTCGTTCATATCCAGTTCGATGATGTCGACGACGCCGTTTTGTCCGAGCATAGCCGGTACGCCAATCGCTATATCCTCGTGACCGTATTCACCCTCGAGTAAACAGACGGTGGGTAAGATCCGATTACGGTTGTGTACGATGGCATCCACCATCTCGGCAACAGAAGCGGCCGGTGCATCGTAGGCACTGCTGTTTTGTCGTAGCTTCAGGATCTCAGCGCCACCGTTTCGGGTACGCTCGACTATCGCGTCGAGACGATCTTTGACGATGAATTGTTCGACAGGAATACCGGCTATGGTGCAGTAACGTAACATCGGTACCATGGTGTCGCCGTGGCCACCGAGTACCATGGTATTGATGTCCATGCTGGAGAAACCTGTTTCCATAGCGATAAAACTCGCCATACGGCTGGAATCGAGCACACCCGCCTGTCCAAATACGCGGTTACGCGGCCAGCCGGTTTTGATAAAGGCGCGATAGGTGATGACGTCGACCGGGTTAGTGACAAACAGTAGGATCGCATCAGGCGCATATTTCATCACGCCATCGACGATGCCATCGATGATTGGGATATTGCTGGATAACACATCTGAGCGAGACATGCCCGGTTTGCGTGGCAGTCCGGCAGTGATAATGATGATATCGGAGTCTGTCATCATTGCATGGTCAGTGCTGCCGATCAGACGGGTGTCGTATTCGAATAATGGCGCCACTTCCTGGATGTCGAGAGCGGCGCCTTTAGCAGCACCTTCGTGTATATCCAGTAAGACGATCTCACGGCACAGGCTCTTGGCGGCTAAAAACTGTGCGGTTGATTCACCGACGCGACCGGCACCGACTATGGTGATCTTGTTCATGGCAGCTACTCTTTTTTATATTTAGTGGTTATTTATAGTTTTAGCATTATTATCTATCGACTGACTACCTGTAAATAAATTCATTGGCATAATTAAATGATAGTCGCTCGGCTTTAAATTTTATGCCTGCGGACAACAAAAGGCTGAATTTCGCTGTTGGCAAACTAATATTAGCCGCAACCTGAACCTGTTAACGCGGGTTGCTAGTTAACGGAGTGTGGTGAGAAACGACCGGCTGTGATCGGAAAGCCATCAGCCGGTTTGAAGCTTAGCCTGTGCTAGACCTTATGCTTCTTTAGTCGAGCGGTTTTCTTTAGGGAATATTCTGGCAACGCCGCTGGCAATGGCTGCTTTTGATACGGCACGAGGTATCGTGGTCAAAAGGCGCGGATCCAATGGTTTGGGGATAATGTAGTCAGGGCCAAACATCAGGGTATCGACATCATAAGCATCCAGTACCTCTTGTGGTACGGGCTCACGTGTCAGTTCTGCCAGCGCATGTACCGCGGCTATCTTCATCTCCATATTGATGCAGCTGGCGCGAACATCGAGAGCGCCTTTAAAGATGTAAGGGAAACCTAAAACATTGTTAACCTGGTTAGGGTAATCACTGCGGCCGGTGCCCATGATCAGGTCATCACG
>JBFFVI010000232.1:0-3723 GCA_041570895.1 Gammaproteobacteria bacterium | reverse complement strand
GATCGAATGAGACTCCCATACTGGATAAGTATGTAATGAAATAAAGTCCAGTTCTGCCGCTAATGGTTCCAGTTTTCCTGTCCATGGCACATAGTTTTCACAGAATGTAACCGGTTGCTTAACTGCTGCCTTGATTCTGCGTACGTAACTGATCAACTTATCTATATCTACCAGATGGTCGCTCCAATCCACACTGGCCTCATTACCAACCGAGACGGAAGAAACAATATCAGGGTAACGGTTCGCCAGACTGATCAACCTGTCTACTTCATGACTATTTTCTATCCTGTTCTCAATAAGTGTTTTCTCATCATAGCTAGCACCCCAGGGACACTCATAGTTACTCACTTCGGCTGCCATATCAGCACCGAGCATCACTTTAAGATCTAATGATTCATTATCAATAACTTCAAGAACGAATTCAGCATGCCAGCTGCAATCGTAAAGTCTGAGCAATTTCCAGTTATCTTTAAGGATATTAAGATCTTCATGAATCTCGTTATAAGAAGGATAGATACCGTCAATAGGAGATTGCCCTTCTCTATAGCCAGAATAGCAAATGGCATTTTCGAACCCTAAATCTAATGTTTTATTATTCATTGTTCATCCAACCTAAATTTTATAAATATTTAAACTTTCCATCTTTATCCCATAATCCCCAGTACGCACCGACATCACCTTCATCACCGGTTTTCCATGCTTCATCAAATGATGAAAAATAAAAGATATCTATATCTTCCTGCTCCGCCCATAAATATGTATTAATAAAATATTGCATCGCATTTTCATACGAAGGTATGGCTGCACCACAGGCAGCACCAGCAGTGGGCCAGCCTGTTTCACTGATAATGACTTTTTTGCCATTGGCGACTCTGACCGAGCGGTGATACATATCCTTCATATACAGCAGCGCGTAATCAGCTGAGCACTCTTCCCAGAATGGGTAGCAGTTGACTAATAAAACATCGCAAGCCTCAACTAACCGGGGATGATCTTCAAACTGGAAATATGCATCAACATAGCTAAGACTTAAGTCAGGCAGAGCCTGTTTTGCACGAGCGATATAATCGATTAATTCCTGCTCTGTTAATTCACCTCTGAGCAATACTTCATTACCTACAGCCAGTATATCGACGTCACCCTGACGGGCGATATCAATCGCATTGCTGAGTTCCATTTCATTTTTATCCCTGTCATCGCTCAAGCAGACACCGACCATGGTTTTTAAATCATGTTTTTTAGCGATGCCTGGAATATTTTCATTACCATCTACACAGGAAAAAGTTCGTATCCAGTTGGTATAAGGCTGGATGATTTTCAAACGCTGCTCTATCTGAGCATTGCTGATTTCAACACCAGGTTCCTGGCCATCCATATAGGGGCTATAGGACATACCATGTATCTTTTCATCCAGTATTTTTTGCAACATCGAAATACCATCGGCATGGGAGAGCGATGAAAAGTTAATTCCCGCCAAATGTTTGTTGACACTGTATTTACCCGACACTTTTTTCTCCGTATGTATTATATTTTGATAACGTGACCGTTCTTTTAAACACATCAATCTGCAGTACTGGTGGCACCCAGATAACCGTATTGCTGCTGTACTGCAACTGCTGCACCGGTGAGTGCAGGATATTTCGAAGTGATAACGTTAGTAGGTATCTCAGAAAGGTATTTACTGAACCTGCCGTTGTTTTCGAAACGAGTGCGAAATGGTGAGCTGTCAAAATAATCTCCCAGTTTGGGCACAATGCCTCCCCCCACATACACACCACCGCGTGCACCCAATGTTAATGCGAGATTGCCAGCAATGGATCCGAGTATGCTGCAGAACATAGCAACAGCTTCTGCTGCCGATACATCAGTTCCCTTCAATGCCTTGTTTGCGATATTCTCCGGTGACAACAATTCATGTTCTACGCCGTCACATTTAGCAATTGATTCATAGAGCAGGACCAGACCGGGCCCTGACACCAGAGTTTCCGCAGAAATGAAATTATGATATTTACGGATAACGTCGATGATTTCTGTTTCCCGATGATTTAGCGGACCATAAGAAATATGGCCACCCTCGCTCTGCAACGGCAACCAGTAATCACCGGCATATATCGCTCCCGAAACACCGAGACCCGTGCCCGGACCCAGCACCGCCATTGTTTGTTTATCAACAGCTTCTCCCCTGCCTACCTTGCGGCAATCATCATCACCAAGATACGGAAGCGCGAGTGCTAGCGCAGTATAATCATTCAACACTTTAAGCGACTTCAGTCCTAACGTTTTCCTTGTCTCTTCAACCGATAGATCCCATACGTGATTCGTCATCACGATCCGATCTTTTGATACAGGCGTCGCAATTGCTAACGATGCCGTTTCAGGCATCGCTTGAGATGCGTCTTCAAGGTAAGCTAAAACGGCATCAACCAAAGTACGATAATTTGCACATGACAGGGTGCGTTCATGTTGTGGCGTAGTACTGCCCTCATCTACAAGCGCAAATCGAGCATTGGTACCACCGATATCTGCTATTAAACACATGTTATATTTTGTAGTACCGTTGCGTTTTAAATTAAACAATTAATAAGAGCTGCTTTAAGTTGCAGCATGCATGAAAATAGTTTCGGAGGTGTTTTATCATCAGACATAATCAATCGTTGATTCAGTGATTGGCTGTTCAACATCTTTTAAATATCCGGATTTATGGCTGGCGATAAGTGTCTTATACCAGTTTGCAGAATATTTTAAGGTTCGCTGCTGAGTCTCATAATCAACATGGATTATTCCGAAGCGTTTGCCATAACCCTCTGCCCACTCAAAATTATCCATCAGTGACCATACAAAATAACCAAGAGCAGGCACGCCATCATCGATCGCACGAGCATATTCACCCAGATATTTATACAGAAAATCTATACGTTCCCTGTCATGTACTCGACCGTTGTCCACGCTATCATCATTGGCCATACCGCTTTCAGTCACTACGATAGGCAGCTTGTAGCGTTCATGAAAAAACTTTGGCCCCCAGTACAATGCTTCGGGTGTGATAGGCCATCCCATTGCTGTTACCGGCAAATCTTTCTTCTCCGCACTTTCAAAACAAATATTCTCGTGGTTATTTCTAGTGGCTCGTATATGAACTCCTGAATATATGTTAGTACCAAAATAATCCAGTGGCTGATGGATACATTCAAGATCTTCCTGATAGTTGTCCGGCATATCTTCGGCAAATAATTTGACACCCTCTTCAGGGTAATGTCCCAATAACATTGGGTCAGAGAACCAGACATTATTAAACACATGTTTATCTCTGATAGAAAACATGTGCCGGCGAGCAGCTTCGATATCATCAGCTTGAACGGAATCTGGTATGGAGATCTTGCTTGCTTGTGAAGCGCTGACAAAAGACTCAATTTTTGCGTTGGCGCGAATCACCTGCGCGGCCTTACCATGCGCCCGCAAAGCGTTATGCCCAGCCAGCAGCACGTCTGAAACACTCATCTTTTTACCTGGTGCATGAACACCATCCTGATGACCTAAACCGATAAAGCATTGGGGTTCATTCAATGTGCTCCAGTGGGAAACGCGGTCTGAGAGTTTATCTACAACAAGCGCTGTATAATCTGCAAACCAGTCAGCACTATCCCGGTTCAACCACCCTCCTCGAGTGAATAACGCAAACGGGAAGTCCCAGTGAAATAAGGTTATCCAGGGATCAATCTTTTT
>JBFFVI010000231.1:0-3758 GCA_041570895.1 Gammaproteobacteria bacterium | reverse complement strand
TTATTATTCACAAAAAAGATTTTTTGATGTTATACGCTGTTGTTCAGCATTTTCCAGGCAAGTTCGGCAGCATTTTTTGAACCATTGCCATCACCTAACTGGTGACGTAACAAGGATAGTTCATGTTTCATGGTTTCATAGTATTTATCATCGTTAAGTAATCGTAATGCTTCTTTGCTTATGTTCGCAGCAGTTGCTTCATGCTGGACGAATTCTTTAACGACTCTCTTTTGCGGCACGATGTTGACCAGGCCAATGAATCGGGTGATGGCCAGACTTTTCATTATCAAATAGGTCAATGCATTAACTTTATAAACGATCACCATCGGTACTTCCAGTAATCCGATCTCAAGGGTTGCGGTACCAGAAGCAGTGATGATGACGTCGCAGGACTGGATCACATCATAGAAATCATCTTTAATGATAATGACAGATAGATCGTTTATCTCAGCCTGAAAAACGCTCAGCATCTCTTCACTGCTGGTGCTGACTACAGGTAATACAAACTGAATGTCGGGTTTTTCTTCAGCGATCTGTTTCGCACTTTCCAGTAACACAGGGAGTATGCGTTTGATCTCACTACTGCGGCTGCCGGGAAACAGGCCCACCGTTGTCTGTTGTGCGATGTGGATTGTTTCTCGTGCCTGTTGTTTTGTTTTATCGGCAACCACTTCGTTACTCAGCGGGTGTCCGGTAAAGGTGACCGGTACATTAGCGTCGGCATAGAGCTCTTTCTCGAAAGGCAGTATGACAGCCATGTGATCGACGATCTTGCCCATCTTATAGACACGCTTTGGTCGCCATGCCCAGACAGACGGTCCAATATAAAATAAAACTTTGATACCGATACTCCTGGCATAGGCGGCCAGGCGTTGATTGAATTCCTGGTAATCAACCAGTATCAACAGGTCGGGTGGTTGTTTGCTGATGTTCTGCTTTAACTTATTCAGTTCTGATCGGATATAGGTGTATTTCATCAGTACTTCCACAAAACCCATGACCGAAAGTTTTGTCATGTCGATAAATACATCAACACCGGCTTTGCGTAACTGATTGCCTCCCATACCGCGAAAAGAAATACTGCCATCAATCTTTTTAAGTTCTTCGACCAGGCGAGCAGCATGTGCATCACCTGATGCTTCACCGGCAACGATGACGATGTTTCTGTGTTTTGTGTTAGCGGTCACTACTATTCCATTTATTCTGTCATCATCACGATAAACCAGCCGGCATGACGGTTAACGTAATATTACGTTAAGATATGTGATCTATATTGAAGTAAGGTTTCTGAAGCGGAATATTACCCGAATGAAAATAACATTGCAGGATGAATTACCCGTTATCAATGGTTTATTAGCGGGAACTGATGAGGCAGGTCGTGGCCCACTGGCTGGGAATGTAGTGGCGGCAGCCGTTATCCTGGATCCGGATAAGCCTATTGAAGGTCTGGATGATTCTAAAAAGCTGTCTGAGAAAAAACGCCTGTTACTGGCCGAGGAGATAAAACAGAAAGCCCTGTCGTGGGCGGTGGTCAGCATCTCTCCACAACAGATCGATGAGATGAACATCTTGCAGGCCTCATTATTTGCCATGAGGTCAGCGGCGGAGAATCTGCATGTGCCGCCTGTACACGTATTTGTGGATGGTAATAAAACATTAGCCGATTGTTTCTGTGATTCTACCGCCATCATCAAAGGTGATTCTCGAGTGGCTGAGATCAGTGCGGCTTCGATCCTGGCGAAAGTCGAGCGCGATGCGCAGATGCTGACGCTGCATAAACAATACCCGGAATATGGTTTTGATCAACACAAAGGTTATCCGACCAGGGCACATCGCGAGATCCTGAGCGCAATAGGACCCTGTCCGGAGCACCGCCGCAGTTATGCACCGGTGCGTGACGCCCTGGCAGAAGCGGTAAATCAGTGATGGATGATTTGGTTAAAGATCATGCAAGTAAAGCACCTGCCAGATTGATTGCCTCCTACCTGTTTTCGCTGTCGATATTTGCGCTGGCCGGTTCTATCGTTTATTTCACTTATGAAATGACTAACGTCAGCAAACAGGTTCCCGATATTTTGCAGAGTATCGATAATACCAGTGAAAAAATTGAACCGATCATTGACGAAGTCGGGCAGATTATTGATCTGGTACCGCCGATCCTGAAACAGGTAGAAGAGAGCAGAAAGTTGATTCCGCCGATTCTTAAAGAAGTCGAACAAACACGTCAGCAGATACCTGCTTTACTTCAAGAGTCAGAAGCCATACGCGGTGAGCTGCCTGCGGTATTGAGCAGTGCTGATAAAGCTTCTCAAGCTGTCACCGATGTTTCCAGACAGATCGAAGCCACGCGGCCGCTGATCCCTGAAGTATTAAAAGAGATAGAAACCACGCGTGAATCGATACCGCCGATGATGGATCGGGCAGACGTGCTCATCGAAAAAGCACGTGTTGCCGGTCAAGAGGCGAGTGAGGGAGCGGTCACGGGTCTGTTCACAGGAATAATTAGGGCGCCATTTGCGCTCGTGGGTGATGCTGGCAGAAGTATTACTGGTCTGACCGAAGCTGAGGCTAAACAGCTGGATAAAAAAGATTTTGAACTGGTCGAAAAAGCATCATTGTACTTGTTAAATAACGGCACAAAAGGCGAGGAGCGACAATGGGAGAATGCTGACTCTGGTAATCATGGCGTGGTGGTGTTGACCGATATCTATAAAGAAGGTGAATATGCTGAGATTGACTGCCGAAGTTTGAACATTCAGTTATATAAGAAAGGCAAAATAATCAAACAGGCACCACGTTCGTTCTGCAAAGACAACACGGGCAAGTGGGACCTGGATAAATAAGAACATAAGTCGCTCAGTATCAGCATATCTTGTCTCAGTGAAGGATATTTTTGACAAAATATTTCGTATAGGTCACGCTTATTTGCTGTTTCCCAGTATCTGATTTGGTACACTAATGCCTCATCTAATCCGAGGTAAATCTGTGACAGCCCAGCCAAGTTTTATTCACCTGCGAGTACATACTGAATACTCCCTGGTCGATGGCGTAGTGCGTGTCAAACCCCTGATGCAGGCACTTGCAGCCGACGAAATGCCGGCGGTAGCGCTGACTGACCAGAGCAATTTGTTCGCCATGGTCAAATTCACCCGCGCCGCACTCGCTGCCGGTATCAAACCTATTATCGGTGTCGATGCCCTGATAAGACACGGCGATGACCAGGAAGCCCCTTTTCACATGGTCTTGCTGGCACAGAACAAACAGGGCTATCTCAACCTTTCCGAACTAATCTCCAGAAGTTATCTCGAAGGCCAGCATCGCGGCGTACCCATCATCCAGGCGGAATGGGTCGAACAGAATGCTGAAGGCATTATTGCTTTATCCGGTGGCCGTAATGGTGATATCGGCCGTGCCCTGCTGGCCGGGCAGTCGGCATTAGCAAAACAGAGATTAGATGGCTGGTTGAGCTGTTTTAAAGATCGTTTTTACATCGAGTTACAGCGTACCGGCCGTGAAAACGAAGAAGTCTATATCGCCGATGCAGTCGAACTGGCTATCGAATGCGAGGTGCCGGTGGTCGCAACAAACGACGTGCGTTTTTTAAAGGCCGATGAATTCGACGCCCACGAAGCACGCGTCTGTATCCATGATGGCCGCACGCTGGATGATCCGCGCCGGCCGAAAAATTACAGTGAGCAGCAATACCTTCGCAGCAGTGAAGAGATGCAGCAGTTGTTTGACGATATTCCCGAAGCCCT
>JBFFVI010000230.1:0-3763 GCA_041570895.1 Gammaproteobacteria bacterium | reverse complement strand
GCTGGACATCGGTCTTTCACCCTGGAACACGTGGATGGTGACCGAAGGCTGCATATCTGCCGCGGTAGTAAAGGTTTCGGTATGTTTCACCGGAATCGGAGAATTACGTGAGATCAGTGAGGTGGCGACACCGCCCAGCGTTTCTACGCCTAAGGTTAAGGGAGTGACATCCACCAGAACAATGTCACCGACTTCGCCACTCAGTACCCCTGCCTGAATAGCTGCACCGCTGGCAACACACTCCATGGGATCAACACCCATCTCGGCCTGACGGCCGAATATTTCTTCAAAGAACTTTCTCACCGATGGCATGCGAGTAGGGCCACCGACAAACACGATGCGATCGATATCTTTTACGGTAATGCCCGCATCACGGATAGCCTGTTCGATGGGGCCGCGGCAGCGGTCGATCACATCGTGTACCTGACGTTCAAGCTCACTGCGGTTAAGGTCTATTTCCAGGTGTTTTGGCTCACCTTTGTCAGAAGTGAAATAAGGCAGGCTGATGTGAGTCGTGGTGCTGCTTGAGAGTTCGATCTTGGCGACTTCAGCGGCTTCTCTTAATCGTGCCAGCGCCTTATCATCATTGTGCACATCGATGCCGGTTTCATCGCGAAAACGGTTGCACAGATAATTAACCAGGCTCTGGTCCATATCTGTGCCGCCCAGCTGGGTATCACCACTGGTGGCTTTCACTTCAAACACGCCGCTGCCAAACTCCATGATTGTGACATCGAGTGTGCCGCCGCCAAAATCGATCACAGCGATGCGCAGATCTTCGCCGATACGATCAAGTCCATAGGCGAGCGAGGCCGCGGTGGGTTCATTGATCAGGCGCACCACTTCCAGGCCGGCGATGCGACAGGCATCTTTGGTTGCGTTGCGCTGGTTATCATCAAAATAGGCGGGAACGGTAACGACCACTTTATCAACCGCTTCGCCGAGAAAGGATTCGGCATCCTGTTTGATCTTCTGGAGTAGAAAAGCGGATAGCTGTTCCGGACTGAAGGACTGGCCACGTAAAGTGATTTTTTCGCGTTGCCCCATTCTTCGTTTGAATGTCGATGCAGTGCCTTCTGGATTCGCTGATGCCTGCCGTCTGGCCGGCTCACCAACCAGTTTTTCACCACTCTCTGTAATCGCAACGTAACTGGGAAAAGCCTTGCCACCCAGGCTGATGCCTTCTGTGCTGGGGATGATGATCGGCCGGCCGCCACGAAGTACGGCCGCGGCGGAATTCGAGGTACCAAGATCTATGCCTATAATTGCCATGACGAAGCTCCTTTAAAAAGTGCAAACATCAGATAACAAAAAAACTCCTGTCATTGCTCAATATACTCTATACAACATCCTAAACAAGAAGCTATCAGGATAATCATGAGCGATTTTGATTTGTATCAAGTAAATATAATGTACCCGAAGCGTTAAAAAAGATTCGGTTCGGCAGACAGGATGTCATTGAGTTGGCGCTCAGTAGAGCGAGGTATTGTCTGTCGATGATATAACAACATCTATAATGCGCCCCTGATGACATCGGTGATTATATCGACCGTATCGTTTTCGAGTTCAGGATAAACTGGCAGGGAAAAGCATTTGTTTGCCACCGACTCGGTGACAGGTAACTGACGATCTTTATTCGCAGAGATATACACTTCCTGTCTGTGAAGCGGAATCGGGTAATAAATAGCGCAGGCGATATTGTTCTCCTGGAGCGCATTCATGATGTCGTCACGTCGTTCATCTAACAATGTGTACTGATGGTATACATGCAGACCTTTGCCGTCTTCGTATGGCGTCTGAATACCTGTGCCTGCGAGTTTTTCTGAATAGCGAAGTGCAACACGACGACGGTTCTGATTATAATCGTCGATGTGTTTTAGCTTGATGCGTAATATCACCGCCTGCAGTTCATCCAGTCGGCTGTTATAACCGATGACATTGTGGTGGTATCGTTCCTGACTGCCATGATTACGAAGTAGCCGCACTTCATTGGCGAGTCTATCATCGCCTGTAGTGATCAGGCCGCCGTCACCGAAACAGCCCAGGTTTTTACTGGGAAAGAAACTGAAGGCGCCAAGGGCGCCGAAACTGCCGGTCATGCTGCCGTTAATGTGTGCTCCGAAGGACTGCGCGCAGTCTTCGATGATAAGCAGATTGTTTGCATCACACAACGCAATCAGGGCATGCATGTCTACTGGCTGGCCGAACAGATGCACCGGTATCACAGCCCGGGTATGGCTATTGATGGCATCATTGACCTGTTGCAGATCGATATTGAGGGTGCGAGGATCGATATCGACAAAAACCGGTTTGGCACCTGTATAACTGATGGCCTCAGCCGTCGCGATGAAAGTAAATGCAGTCGTTATGACTTCATCACCCGGACCCACGCCGGCAGCAAGCAGTGCCAGATGCAATGCATCGGTTCCCGAGGCGACACCGATGGCATGATCGACACCGAGATAGTCAGCAGCTTCCTGTTCAAAGGCCTGTACATTGGGGCCGAGAATAAAACAGGTCTCTTCGAGAGCCGTCAACATGGCGGCATCGATCTCTTGTTTCAGCTGTAGATATTGACCTTTGAGGTCGACCATCGGGATGTTCATAGTAACTCCTTGCGGGTGATTCTGATGAGGTGTTAGTTGTCACTCAACTGTTGCGTAATTTTTATCGCAACATCCAGTGCGCGTCTGCCATCTTCACCGCTAACGATGACTGGCTTGCCATTTTGTATAGAATCGAGAAAAGCAATGATCTCAAGTTTGAGCGCATCGTTATCTTCATACGTCGACGCCTGGCTGATTATCTCTGGAATACCAGGGTAGATCTCTTTCTCGCCTTTCTGGTAGCGCTTTAATACACGATCCTGAAAATCGACAGAGATATAAGCGTTTTTCTGGAACAGGCGCATCTTACGTTCGGTCTTCGCGCTGACGCGGCTCGCTGTGACATTGGCGACGCAACCATTTTCAAACTGCAGACGTACATTGGCGATGTCGGTACTGTCTGTCAGAACCTTTGTGCCCGAAACCTGCATGGAGCACATGTCTGATTTTACGATCTCCATGATGAGGTCGATATCATGGATCATCAGGTCGAACACCACGTTGACATCTGTGGCACGTGTGTTGAAAGGGGCCAGGCGGTGAGATTCAATAAAAGTCGGTTGCTCGAGAAATTTATCCAGACCTAAGACAGCGGCATTGAAACGTTCCAGGTGGCCGACCTGTATCAGCACGTCGTTCATCTGCGCCCTTTCGATCAGGTCATCTGCGTCATCGACGTTTATGGTTATCGGTTTCTCGATCAGCACGTGGCTTCCGTGATCGATAAAGTCGCGGGCAATCTTATGATGTTCGGTTGTCGGCGCGGCGATACTGACGGCATCAACTCTGCTTAAAAGTTTTCTGTAATCAGTAAGCGCTGCAACATCGTATTTATCCGCAATAGTCCTGGCGGTTTCGGCATTACTGTCGACAACCGCGACTAATTCACAGTTATCCAGAGCAGCATATTTCTCTGCATGGAACTTTCCGAGGTATCCGACACCGATCACGGCAGTTTTTATTTTTTTCATAGATGATCCAATTCTTATCAGTATCCTTTGTCATCAGGTAAATACCTTAGCGAGGCATTGATCAGCCTACACGACATGGTGAACGACGTGATAGTAATTTGACTTATGGCTGCTGGTTTCTGGGGACATGGCTGAACAGCGGTGATTAATATAAAAGCGTTATATCGAACTGGTCCCTGCCTCGGT
>JBFFVI010000229.1:0-3771 GCA_041570895.1 Gammaproteobacteria bacterium | reverse complement strand
TAAAAGACACAGGGTTCCCATTTAACCGGGATGGTTATCATGCTGCACCAGAACTCGCAAACAACGCTCAGACATGCTGGTACAGAGAGCCCATGATAAACACCCCGATTAAATGGCTTGCTAAGGTGGAGGAAGAATCAACAGCAAAGTCAAAAACAGTGTAACGAAGTGCTGAGTTTTCATTCTTTTAGCTCTTGTTGCTCTTAATTTACCTTCCACCTTTAGACGAGCCGTTGAGGTGGTGTAGTTTTCATGGGCTTTCTGTGAAAACTGTCTGAGCCTGCGTGCCTTTAAATGCAGGCGAGTTTTTTCACAGCATGATCACTACAGTGCCTCAATGGGTACCCCCTGTTTTTCAGGGGGCGATGTCGTAGTGGCGGCCTTTTTTGGGCACTTTTTTGGGCTGTAGCAAAAAAGTGCCTCGCCCGCGATGCGAAAACCGCAAAACCAAAGTATAAAAAAAACTAAAATGAAAACACTAATACAAATTCCACAAGGCCAGACCACTAACAACGACTAGCATCCCTCCAATTCCCTGTTTAAACACAATATCATTTCGTAAGATCATGTCATGTGTCTTCAGCCCGATAAAATGCCCAATCGCAGCAACAGGTAAAAGTGCGAGCGCAGTCAGAACATTTAAGTCGACACCCAGCGTAGCAAAAGCGGTCATTTTTATCGAGACCAGGATAAACCAGAGCACAAACAGGGTGTTGCGTAATTGCGCCTGAGCAACATTGCGGATATATACCGCCACCATCAATGGCGCACCCGTCAATGAGGTGCCGGCAACATAACCGCCAAAAACCAGCAATATTCTATCGATCCAGGTATTGTCACTATGAAAGCTCTTATTAAATAGCCACATCACTGCATACAGCAGGGTAATGCCATAGATAAAAGTAACTATCCATAAATTAGGTAGATTCAATAATCCTAAAACACCGATCAATGCCGGTGGAATTATATACATCAGGGAATATTTCAGATAATTCCAGTCAACATTATTCATTCGGGTTCGTAATGTTAATGATGTAAAAAACAGCAGGTGGGCACCGATGATCGGCAACCAGTATACCGGCTGGTCATAAATGAATAGCATGAAGGGCAGGCCAAGGGCGGCACCGCCAAATCCCAGGCCGCTGCGTACAAAACCCGCCCACATGAACAATAGGCCGGTTAATACTATTTCCAGTACTGAAAATTCGACAAACATGAATAATTAAAAAATAGAATCGATTATATTTCAGTCATCATGAAAGATTGCTGAAGTGATCTTTTGTTAATTTAAAAACCACCGGGCTTAGCAGTATCAAGGCGATCAGGTTAGGGATTGCCATCAATGCATTTAAAGTATCAGCGACCAGCCAGATAAAATTAAGACTTGCTGTAGCACCTATGGGTATAGCGAGTATCCACAAAACCCTGAATGGCTTGATTGCACCTTCACCGAACAGGTATTCGACACATTTTTCACTGTAGAAACTCCAGCCAAGAATCGTGGTAAATGCAAATATGCTTAAGCCAAGCGTAACGATATAATTACCGACACCAGGCAGAGCTAATTCAAACGCGGCTGAAGATAGACTTGCACCAGTTTCGCCCAGTTTCCAGACACCCGTCGTGATAATCACCAGACCTGTAATCGAACAGAGAATAATGGTGTCGATAAACGTACCCAGCATGGCAATATTGCCCTGCTGCACAGGACTGTTGGTGCTCGCTGCAGCATGGGCGATTGGCGCACTACCTAAACCGGCTTCATTTGAAAAGATACCGCGTGCGACACCAAATCGAATAGCTGCCCACACAGCAGCACCGGCAAAACCACCTGTTGCTGCCACCGGAGTAAATGCATGGCTAAAGATAAGCTCGAGAGCCTGCGGTACGCCTTGATAATTAATTATCAATATAACCAGGCCAGCGATAACATAGGAGACCGCCATCAGCGGCACCAGCTTACCTGCAACACTGGCGATGCGCTTGATACCGCCGACCAGTACCAGTGCGGCGAGGATCGCAATAATTATACCGGTGACGATATGCGGCACGGCAAAGGTACTATTGATGACATCCGCGACTGAGTTGGCCTGTATGGTATTGCCGATGCCAAAACCGGCAAGCGCACCGAACACGGCGAAACAGGTACCTAACCAGCCCCAATGAGGTTTTAGTCCATTTTTGATATAGAACATCGGACCACCGATGTGCAGACCGTTTCTATCGACTTCGCGGTATTTAACCGCAAGTACCGCTTCAGCATATTTAGTCGCCATACCGACGAGCGCAGTACACCACATCCAGAATAATGCGCCGGGACCACCTAAAAATATAGCTGTCGCGACGCCGGCTATATTTCCGGTACCGATGGTGGCTGATAATGATGTCATCAGGGCATTGAATGGCGCGATATCACCTTCACCTTTTACCTGCCTGCCTTGCCAGAGCAGTTTAAAACCATAGCCAATACGCCGAAGTGGTATAAAGGACAAGCCATACATCAGGTACAGACCTGTGCCTAATATTAGCACTAGCATCAAGGGGCCCCAGACGATGCCGTTTATGGCAGAGATCAGCTCATTTAAACTTTGCATAGTATTATTATTATTTTGGTTATGTTTGGCGTTCAAATGATACAGCTTATCGACTGTATTTTCATTTGTTAAAAATAAGGTAAAATGCTCTTTTGGCTCTGGATTTACGCTCCAGCCGGTTAATTTAGGAAATATTATGTCACAGGTCGTCGTATCTGCGCTTTATCACTTTGTCACACTCGAAAATTATCAGGCCTTAAGGCAACCCTTACATGACTTCATGATAGCGCATGAGATCAGAGGGACATTGTTGCTGGCTCAGGAAGGCATCAACGGTACCGTTGCTGGTTCCAGGCAATCTATCGATAGCCTGCATGCATGGTTACGTTCCGACGAACGCCTGAAGGATCTGCGCAGCAAAGAATCTTATGATGACAGCATGCCGTTTTATCGTACTCGTGTAAAACTGAAAAAAGAGATCGTCACCATGGGTGTTGAAGGCATCGACCCAAAACAGGTGGTTGGTACGTATGTAAAACCTGAAGACTGGAATGATCTGATCTCCGACCCGGAAGTCACCCTGATAGATACACGTAACGATTATGAAGTTGCGATCGGCACTTTCAAAAATGCAGTAGACCCTGAGACCGATACCTTTCGCCAGTTTCCTGATTATGTAAAAAACAACATGGATCCGAAAAAACAAAAGAAAGTGGCGATGTTCTGTACCGGCGGTATCCGTTGCGAAAAATCGACGGCTTATCTAAAAGAACAGGGATTTGAAGAGGTCTATCATCTACAGGGCGGCATTTTAAAATACCTGGAAACGGTGCCCGTTGAAGATTCACTCTGGCAGGGTGAATGTTTTGTCTTCGACAACCGAGTCAGCGTCAATCATCAACTGGAAAAAGGTTCATACGATCAATGTCATGCCTGTAGATTACCTATTACTGAAGAAGATAAAAATAGTGACAAATATATCCGCGGTGTCAGTTGCCCAGGCTGCTATGATAAGAAGTCTGAACAGCAACGACAACGTTTTGCTGAACGTGAGAGACAGGTCCAGCTGGCTAAATCTCGCGGAGAACAACATCTTGGTGCTGCTGCCAAAGAGATCAGCCAACAACGAAAATACAACAAAGAGTTACTGCGTGAAAACAACAGACTCTCCAGTTTAAAACATCGATAAAGGATACTATTGTGGCTATAGAAGTTTTATTTGGCTGGATCGCTTCAT